>NZ_VUMX01000041.1:0-11842 GCF_009695985.1 Lactobacillus porci | reverse complement strand
AAAAAGCAGGCTTGACTTCGGTCAAGCCCGCTTGCAAGAATAAGTTGGTCGTTCTCAGAAGCTGTAGGCTGCGCGTGAGCACTAGCCTATAAAGAAACCCCCGACCTTGGTCGGGGGAGCATGTCATTTTGCATCGGTTCCCATTATTTATACATTGCGTAAGCTTGTCAAGGACTATTAGGGACCAAAAAACGACTCCAGACAAACTGGAGTCGTTGAGTTAATCAGTCACGGTCGCTGATTGCTTTAGGCGCGGTGATGTTGTGGTGCAGACTGTGCCAGAGCCAGTGGTCAGCCAGGGCGATCATTGGTCCATTGACCAGAATGCACAACAGGGTTCCGAGGTTGACGGCATAGACCTTTCCGCTGATCAGCCAGCAGATCCCGGTGATCAGGACCGGCACGCTGAAGTTGAGCAGCTGGGCTCGGATGACCTTGTTGCGGCAGTACATGAAGCGCAGGATATTGGTCGTGTCATCATTGGGGTGCATGATCAGGTTTGCTCTTTGATAAAAAGAAATCGAGCAGCCCAAGGTCATGATGCCCAATAAGCCAATAGCCAGCCGCCAGGTCAAGGGCAGCCGCGGCAGGCCTAGAGCAGAGAAGAGGGTGGTAAAGAGCTGAATGAAGTAGCTGAAGCCGGCGATGAAGACGACCTCGCCCAAGAAGCGGGGCAGGTCAAAGCGGCGCAAGAGCAGCTGGTTGACGACTGCCACCAAGAAGCCGGTCAAAAACATGGCCAGGGCAATGCTGATGTGGAAGATGTGCGCCAGGTTGACTTCTGAAGCGCCCCACGGGGCGGTGCCAATGTTGCTGGAAATGGTGATCCCATTGCCAAAAGCATTCAGGACCAGGCCAAGTGCTAAAGCGGTCAGGCGGCGCGGGAGGGGGGCAAAGCCTTCACCAGTGGCGGGTTTGAAAGAACGAAAAAGTGTTTGAATTTTGAATTGAGAATTGCTGAGATTCAAGTGATGCCTCATATGTAAATCTTCTTAACTTGTTTTCTGGTTTTCTAATTGACGATTCAGTCATTAATAAAGATTGGTTTGTTAACAGCTTTGTGTCCAATAGAATATGTCTAAGCATATTTGCTTAAGTTGAATTAATATAGCTATAGTTGAATCTGTTAATAAAATAACGCCTTTTATGGTAAAACCGGTTGCGAAAATGATGAAAATTGTGTTTAAGCTATTTCATCTTTGTTTTTATAGAGCATGCGACAGTAAGGCTTGACGAGTTGTTTTAGACCAGTCATGGCTGGAGTCAATAAGTGGCAGTTCGAGAGAAAAGGGCGAGAAAACAATTTTATCAATAAAACTATTTTGCTTTATTTACCAAGAAGACTGAAAAACGATACCCTTAAAGTGAATTGAGAATTTCATAAGCCATAAAGGAGCTACCAGATTATGTCCTTCATCGGATTTTAGATAGTAGCTTACCACATCCAGCTTAAAGTCAACAGAATATTCTCTTTTGGTTCGCTTAACTTTTAAGCTTTCCAATCCATTGAGTTCAGCGGCTTTCACCTACGTACGAATTATTGACGCAGCGATATTATACTTTTTGCTTAATCCATTGTATGAGCCTCTGCCGTTAAGATAATCAGAAGCAATTTGCATTTTTAGTTCAGATGAATATTTGGTCATAAAAATACCCCACAATCGTTAGATGTCTATGTCTAACAATCGTAGGGCACTTCATATGGCAGCGAAGCCTTTCGTTTGCTCATTGTTGTTTCAAGCTGCGTTAGCGCTTGTCATCAAAGCCGGTATCGTCCCGGCTCTTGACGTGAAAATTCTTGTCGTTGGCCTGCTCAGGCACGATGAAGCAGCAGACCAGGAAGACGATGAAGCTGCCCCAGCTCACGGGGGTGCTGCCAGCCTTGTAGCCGCCGATGGCCACGCAGACGCCAATCAGCAGGATGGGCCAAGCGATCCAGGACAGGATTTGCCAGTTCTTGTCCAGCTTCGCGTTTTCGCTCTTGATGTCCAAGAAGCCACGGATCACGAAGTAGGCACTGATGATCAGGCCCAGGACGTCCAGGATGATGGAAGAAGCCTTGTGGTCGGCAAGCAGGCTCATGACGCTCAAGGTGCCAGAAGTCCCAGCCAGGCCAAAGTAGAAAATGTCGATAAGTTTGCTCTTCAAGCGAGTTGCCTCCTTAAAATCTCTCTTTTAGAGATTCTACCAGTTTTTTTGAAAAAAAGCAGAAAAAACGTTTGACAATCGTGACAAACCCTCTATAATAGATAAAGTAAATTCTTAACCTAAGACGTGGGTGGCGCAAAGCCTCAATCCATTCCCACCGAGGCCAGAAGATAATGAAGATTATTTTTTCTCCATGTCTCTTGGCATGGAGATTTTTTAGGCCTTATAGAATTTTACATAAATTTTATGGAGGTGAAAATTTTGAGTAAAGCTACTATCGCTGCTAAGGCAAAGTTCGTAGAAGCTTTCGCAGAAGAACTGAAGTCAGCTAAGTCTATCGTAGTTATCAACTACCTTGGCTTGACTGTTGACGAAGTTACTGCATTCCGTGCTGAATTGCGTGAAAGCAACGCTAAGATGAAGGTTGTGAAGAACACTTACCTGCGTCGCGCTGCTGCTGAAGCCGGCTTGGAAGACTTGAGCCCTGTATTTGTTGGTCCATCAGCAGTTATCTACACTGACGATGAAGACAACATCACTGCTCCAGCCCACATCGCTGCTGAATACGCTAAGAAGTATGACGTAGTTGAAATTAAGGGTGGCGCATTGGAAGGCAAGGTTGCTTCCAAGGAACAAGTCGAAGAACTTGCTGCTATTCCAAACCGCGAAGGTCTGTTGTCAATGCTTCTTTCTGTATTGCAAGCACCTGTACGCAACTTCGCATACGTTGTTAAGGCTGTTGCTGAATCAAAGGAAGAATCAGCTGAATAGTCTGGTCATTTTAAACTAGAATATCTAAATTCTTATTTTTCGGAGGATACTTATAATGGCTTTGGATACTGAAAACATTATTGAACAATTGAAGGGCGCTTCAATTCTTGAATTGAACGACCTGGTAAAGGCTATCGAAGACGAATTCGGCGTATCAGCTGCTGCTCCTGTAGCTGCTGCCGGTGCCGCTGCTGGTGCTGAAGAAGCTAAGTCAAGCTTCGACGTTGAATTGACTTCAGCAGGTACTGAAAAGGTTAAGGTTATCAAGATCGTTAAGGAAGTTACTGGCGCAGGTCTGCTTGAAGCCAAGAAGACTGTTGACGGTGCTCCAGTAGTTATCAAGGAAGGCTTGTCAGAAGACGAAGCTAACGACCTTAAGGCTAAGCTTGAAGAAGTTGGCGCTACTGTAACCCTGAAATAATTAGAGCCTTCGGGCATTAATTATTCGAAAAGACGTATGCATTCGCATGCGTCTTTTTTTGTTGTGGCATTTTCCTGAATCCGCTTTATAATTAAAGCTTAGGAGAGTCAGTTCTTGAAAGGGAATAGGTGAGGATAATGGAAAAGCAAGGAATGCCGGTGAAGACGGCGCAAAGCCGGAAAGCAATCGTCCTTTTTGGGGTCCAGTTGCTGGTCAACCTCTACGCGGGCGGACATTTTGGCAATTTGCATCTGCCAGTGGCTGGGACGATCGTCTTGTTGATTTTGCTAGTGGCCTGGTCTGTTTTCTACAAAGACTTGCATCAGCGAGTAGCTTCTAAGCCGCTGCGCCTGCTGTTTTGGACGGGGCAGCTGCTGGTCAACCTTTACGCGGCCTCGGCCTTTGTGGCCAACCAGGTCAGTCCGTGCTTTTACGGCCTGTCTTGGAGCAACGTGGCTGAGATCATCGCCTTGCTGGTCTTTTGGACTTTAGCTTTGGCCTTGAGCCTGCAGTTTGACAACCACTACGAATTTTAAAGCAAAACAGCGCCTCTGCGTTCGACCACAGAGGCGCTGTTTTGCTATTTCTTGGACTTCTTTTTCTTGTCCTTCTTGTGTTTTTGGTGCTTTTTGCCTTTCTTGTTTTGTTTCTGGCTCTTTGGCTTCTTAAAGTCCTGTTGCAGCTCCTGGTAGATTTCCAAGCCTTCGTCATCCAGGGGCAGGCCGTACTTTTGTTCATTTAAGTACTTTTGCAGGTAGTAGACGGGGTCTTCGCTGCCGATGTCCAAGGCAGTGGTGGTCAATTCTTGGCAGGTCTTTGAGGACATAAAGCGGTCGCTGGCCGCAGCTGGACTGATCTGCTCGCTCTTTGCGATCAGCTTGGCGATTTCCCGCAAGAGAACTGGCAGATAGATGGCGACTTGGTCCTCATAAGGGCGGGATTTCAGGTCATCTGGCATCTGTTCTGAAATGAGCCGCATTTCTTCAACCGTCATTCTAAGCGACTCGTCTTTGGCCATGGCGTCCTTTAATTCCTGGTCAGTCACTGGCCAGCCGTATTCTTGTTCATTATGGAACATTTCCGCGAAGTCCTTGGCGCGATCATCATCCTTAAAATTGCCACAGAGGCTGAGGAAACTGTCAGAGTCACCGAACGCCGTCAAGGCGTCAGCTTCAGGCATTTTTTCAGCCGCGGCGATCAGCTTGGCAGTTTCAGCGGTCAGGCGGCTGATTGCCGCGATCTTCTTTCCATAAGGGGTTGACTCATCAATGCCGAATTCTTTGGCGGCTAAGACATCCCCAGCCAGCTCGTCTTGCCGGTTCAGGTCAAACATGGCGCGCATGTCAGCATCGCTGTGCATCTGTCCGAATTTGCGGTCGTTTTCATACATTTGGAAGAAGTTTTCAGGGGCTTCTTTCGTGGTTACGCTGGGATCAGTTGCCAGGAAGTGGTAGGTCCGCGAAGAGGTGAAGCGGTCTCGGGCCTGCTTCTTGCTGATGCCGTCAGCGGCAGCAATCTGCTTGACGACTGCTTTGGTGCATTTTTCCGTGTATTTTTCTCGGTTCATTTTGTCCTCGATCTTGTGAATAGAATTCAAAATATAACTTTGGTGATATTTTTTTCAAGCTAATAATAGGCACTCGTGGCTGGCCCCGTCAAGTGCAAGCGCTTTATTTTTTAGCATGAAAAAAGCTCCTGAAATAGTTCAGGAGCAATTCAGATATAAAACAGGTCAGGCTAGCTTACCAGGCTGACGGTCTTGGCCTTGCCCTTCTTCACGCAGACGACGACGCCGAGGCCATCATGATGGCGGCTGACGGTTTTTAAGTTGGAGAGAAACTTCTTCTTGGAAACGTGAATGGCATCAAGTGGGCCAGGCACCTCGAACTTGCATTTCGAGTCGAGCGTGAAAGTATATTTGCCATACTTCAGCTTGTGCTCAGGTTCAGGAAACAAGCCTGTGTTCTTGACCTTGGTAAACTTGCCGATAAAAGTGACCTTGTCGCCGCTAGCCGTGACTTTAGGGGCATAGCCCATCCCAAAAGCGTCAGATGTCGCTAAAGTCGTGCAGTAGGAGCCGGTCTTCGGGTAGGAGACCTTCTTGACGGCAGCCTGCGTGCTGGTGGCTGAAAAAGCCAACAGGACTGCCAGATTGACCAGCGCGGCTAGCGCGGTCTTCCAGAGTTTCATGATCATCGCCTTTCTTTCCCTGTACATAACACTAGCTAATTTTAATTTACATTCTTGGTTAAATAATGTCAATCTTGCCAGGGCAGAATTAGGCAATAAAATGTTAAATGAATGAGGCCAGCTTGTCTGACTAAAAAAACGCAGGTCGCTCACGGCCTGTGCGTTTGTAAGATCAGAATATTTCTGGAAAGGCAATCAAAGTTGAAAGGAAGCTTTGCTGTCGTTAAGTCGCCTCTGGCGACACTTTTATTCTAGCATCGAAGCCACGTATAGGATTAAATAACGACCAAAGCGTTTGCAAATGACATGCAGTTCGAGAATTAGCCTATTCCTCAGCAGCCTGCTTGGCAGCTGCCGCCTGTTGTTCAGCGAGGGCCTTGACCTGGTCGTATTGTTGCTGTTCCTTGAATTTGAGCCACTTGTAGTAGCGGCGCAGCTCATCGAAGGAAAAATCAAGCGACAGGTCGCTTGGCGCCGTATCCTTAGCTGCTTTGACCGACACCTGGAAGAGGAGCTGGTCTTTCACGCCATTGTCTACAGCTTGATAGTAGGGGAGACAGCTCGGGTCCAATGCCGCGTAGTCAGACAATTCCTGCCGGTAGACGGCGGCCGCGACCAGCAGGTCATCTACCCGCCAGATGCCGCCCAGGTAGTTGCGGTCGCCCAGACTGGTCACCAGATTGGCCGCGCTTACCGGAAAGTCGCTGGCCAGGGCCAGCCGCTCCCACTTGAACTGGTCTGGCAGCTCCGGCACTAAGAGGCAGGATTTGGCAAGGCCGTATTCCTTGTTGTAAGACTTGAGGTCGGAGTCGATTTCATCCGTTGCGTCGGTCACCTGGCAGGCTAATGGCCCGTTGTCGTTCTCCAGCCACAGGCGGCCGCAAGAAAGCGTCAGCTCGTTCATTGTTTACCCCCAAAAAAGTTTCCAAAAAAAATTTCTGACAAGTTGCCCCAGCTCAAAGCAGGCCAGGAGCGGCTTTTACAGTTTGCTAATATTGTAGCATGCTTGCTGGCCTTTGTCTGGCTGGTCTGGAATTGCCGTTAGCATTTCCGCGACATTCGCGCTAAACTTTGAGCATACAGTTGAAAATAGATTCCTCAACTTTCATGTCTCAACCGCATATTTGACAGATCTGCATTGCTTCTGCCATTTTTGCTAGAATCAAGCAATTATGATAAAATAGACATATCTGAATTCGCTTGACGGCAGCGGGCAGATTCCCGTTTGCGGTATGGGCACGGGCTTTTCCGTGCCTTTTTGTTTCTAGTGAGCAGACGACACTTTGTTAAGGGGGTGCCTAATGGATTATCTAAGCAAGATCAACCAGCTACAAGAGCACGGTGAGGGTTACAGCATTGACTACCTGCCGCTCCAGTGCCTGGATGAGCGCTACGACGATCTTGAAGTGACCAACTTTGAGAATCGTCTAGAGACGTTTTCAGAGAAGATTGCCAGAATCGCGCGGACTTTCATGCGCCGCTATGGCAATCGGGTCTTCCTGCACGAGAGGAGCCAGGACAAGTGCCTGAGCTTGTGCAAGGAAGGCGCGGACTTGATTGACCAGACGATTAAGTCCATTTTGGAGAAGGAACAGACTTCTTTGAACATTATTTTTGAGAATACCAAGGATATGCTTTTCAGCTTGGATTCTTTCTGCCAATTGAACATCTATAATCCAGATGAGGAACAATTGGAGCTGCTGGAAGACCTGGCGGCAGAGGAGAACCTCTACTTGAAGCGGATCTAAGGGAAAATGCCCCGTACGCTAGTACAGGGCATTTTTGTCAGGCTTTGTGAAAACTAATCACAAATTAAGTAAAGGGTTACAATGCTGGCAACAGGGCAATGGGTTTGCAAGAATAAATTGCTGATGTCATATTTTGTGCGAATTATCACTTTCTCTGAAAAGGTGCTACAATAGAGGCGATTGAAGGTCAGAGACCATCCTTCGTCAGAAGGAGTGATGTTTTGATGGAACTTAGAAATTTGAAATATAGTCTCGTTAACAATTTATGGTGGTTGCCATTGATTTTGCTGGGCTTTTTGCCGCAGCGCCGCTTGGCTCTGGCAATTTGCCTGGCAACGGTTGGCTTGATTATTTGGCGGGTCTTGCTCAAGTATCCTGACCTGAAGCCAACTAACTACCAGTACACTTGGGAAGGCTGGCTGGTCATGATCGCTGGCGTCTTGATTTCCTTTGTCGTCCTGCAAGCCGGGCACAGTGAGGCCGGATTCTTCATGGTCTTGATGATCAGCAGCATCATCCGTGACCTGCTGGCCAAGACGCGGCTGGCTTAAAAACAGACAGGAAGAGATAGAAGAGGCGCGTCCCCGCGGGGGATGCGCCTTTTGCATGCCAATAGCTAGAAAATATGCAGACACTAAAAAGAAAAAGTTGCCTTTTTTTAAACAAAAGGCTTGCAAATCTGCCCAAAGGGGTCTAAGATTAAAGACATCTTAAAAATTAAATGATAGATTAAAAGCTATCGAAGCAGAAAGGAGCCATCATGATGAAACAAGCAATGAATTTTAGCCACGAAAGGCATAACGCCCATAGGAACTATGCAAGCTATTTGGCAAATGTGCAGCACATATTGGGCTTGGTTTATCGTGGTGGATCGCCAAATTAAACCAAGCCTCTATTTCTTATAGAGGTACTACAAATGAATAAGGGCAAATCTTTCTTGGGCGGGGCAGCCGTCCTCTTGTCAGCAGCCGCTTTGGCCGGTTGCGGGTCCAGCTCCGCGAAGACTTCCGCGGACCAGAAGCTGAACTGGATGGAAGAAAGCGAACTGTCAACGATCGACGGATCCAAGATTTTGGACAACACGTCTTTCAACCAGGTCAACAATGTGATGGAAGGGATCTATACCTTGGGCAAGAATGCCAAGGTCGTCAATGCCCTGGCTACCAAGACGGAAAACTCCAAAGACGGCAAGACCTGGACCTTCACTTTGCGCAAGAATGCCAAATGGTCCAACGGCGATCCCGTGACTGCCAAGGACTTTGTCTTCTCCTGGCGCAGAACCGTCAGTCCAAGCACTGGCTCGGAATACTCCTACCTGTTCAGCGGGATCAAGAATGCCGATGCGATCGTTGCCGGCAAGAAGGCAGCCAGCAGCTTGGGCATTAAGGCAGTGGGCAAGTACAAGCTGGTCGTCACTTTAGAGCGGCGGATTCCATACTTTAAGCTGCTGATGGCCTTTCCGCTTTTCTTCCCGCAAAATGAGACCGCGGTCAAGAAATACGGGGCCAAGTACGGGACCAGCTCCAAGTACATGGTCTACAATGGACCGTTCGTCATGAAGGGCTGGACCGGATCCAGCTTATCCTGGAAGTTGGTCAAGAACCCGCACTACTGGGATAAGAAGGACGTCAAGCTGAATCAGATCAACTACAGCGTGCAGAAGTCAGCTTCAACCGCCTACAACCTCTATCAAGACGGGAAGCTGGACGGGGCCTACCTGGATACCCAGGCGGCCAAGCAGCTGAAGCACAACAAGGCCTATACGGTCAGAAAGCTGGCTGAAACCGAGTACCTGCAGTTCAATCTGAAGAAGTACCAGAAGTTCCGGTCTGCCAACTTGCGCCGGGGGATCTCAATGGCCATCAACCGGGCTGACCTGACCAGTTCCCTGGGAGCCAGCTACAAAGCCGCGACGACCTTCACCTCAAACGGCTTGACCACGGTCAACGGACAAGACTTCACCAAGCTTGCCGCCAATGCCACCACCAAGAAATACACGTCCTATGACAACAAAATGGCCAACGAGTACTTCGCTAAGGGCCTTAAGGAAGTGGGCTTAAAGAAGCTCAGCTTTACGCTGCTTTCTACCGACGACGACACTTCCAAGAAGCTGGCGGAATTCGTGCAGAGCCAGCTGGAAACCAACCTCGGCGGCAAGATCTCAGTCAAGGTGCAGAGCATCCCGACTAAGACCAAGCTGAACCGGGTTCTGGCTGGCAATTTTGAATGCACCTTGTCAGGCTGGATCGCCGACTACGCCGATCCAATTACCTTCCTGGACTGCGAGACCACAGGCAATTCTTACAACTATGGCAAGTGGTCCAGCAAGACTTACGACAAGCTGATCGCCGATTCCAAGACGACTTCTTCTAACACCAAGCGGATGCAGGATCTGGCCAAGGCGGAAATCACCCTGATCACTGACCAGGGAGTGACCCCGCTTGACCAGCACGGCGAAGCCTGGATGGTCAACCCGAAAGTCAAGGGGATCATCTACAACACCGCGGGCGTTTGCTACAGCTTCAAGAACGCCTATATTGCCAACTAGGCATTTTAAAGAAAATAAGTCATCAAAAAAACACAAGCAATTTTAGTCATTACCATTAAATCAATACCTTTCATTTAATACTTCATTTATCTAAATTGTCGAAACAACATCTGAAAAAATCAATCCTCTTTATCAACTATAAACTTCATTTTATTTCATCTTGGCAGACATAGCTGCCCTTTAGTAAATTACCATGTTAACTAAGCAATCATTTTTTTAATTCTTACATTCTTAGACGCCAGCTGGTCTGGCGTTTTTTCTTTGCCCTTGAGTCAAAGGATAACGGCAGTTATGTTTTCAGCTTAATTAAATAACGCCAGTGTTGATTGAAGTGGCAAGTGCGTTCTGCTATTGTGAAAAAAGAAGCAGAAGAGCAGGGATAGCAATAACGAATAAAGAACAGCGAAACGAAATAGGGGGGAAAAATGATCAAAAAGAAATTATTGGGAAGTCTGGCGGCTCTGGCCCTTTTTTTGACTGTGGGGGCCAAGGGCGCGCCGGTGCACGCCGCCTCGATGAGCAGGTACGTGACCGAGCTATTGTACAAGAATCACATGCGCGGGACAGTCACGGTCGTTGAAAACGGTCGCTCCAAGACCATTGGCGTAGGCTATGCCAATTATGGTCGCCAGATCAAGAACAGCGACCAGGCTGTCTATCCGACCGCATCCCTGCAAAAGGCAGTCACGGCCGCCATGCTGATGCAAGTCATGCGTGAGTCGCGGGGGAAGAAGCATTTTACCGCCAACACCAAGATTTCCAAGTGGTATCCGCGGCTGAAAAATGCCAGGCAGATCACGGTCAGCGACCTGCTGACCCACACGTCTGGCTACTACGTCTACAACCTGGAAGACAGCCAGAAAAAAGTCTACACGGAAAAAGGCGCCATCGACTGGACCATTAACCAGGTCAATTCCACCTGGCAGTATCCAGTGGGCAGCTACCACTACAACGACACCAACTACATGCTCCTGGCCGGGATCATTCAGAAGCAGACCGGCAAGTCTTATGCCTACAATCTGCGAAAGCGGATCGTGAAGAAGTTGCGCTTGACCCATACCTGCCTGCGGGAAAATCTGCCATCTTCCCTGCACCTGGCCAAGTCATACCTGTACTTGGGAAGAAACTACCAAGCTCCGGTCCTTTTGCCAAAGAGCGTGGCTTCCCAGATGCCAGGGGCTGGGGACTTGATTTCGACTCCGTATGAGTACTTGCAGATTCAGCGGGGTTTGTACAATGGCAAGCTTTTGTCCAAGAAGCAGTTCTCAGAAATGACCCATATGCCATCAAAAGCAACGACTTATTGCGGTGGGATTCGCTTGAAGAAGAGCGGCAAAGTCAAGCTGGCATATGGCAGCATTGCCTATGAGCATTACGCGACCTACTATCAATTGACGACTGACAACCGTTACGGGATAGTTATGTTCCTCAACCAAAGAAATGCCAGCGAAAACCAGGTCAAGGACGTTGGCTACCAGATCTTAAGCCGGATCAAGGCTGGGACTTTTGCCAGCAAGTAGCATTAAATAACGACGGGTATGACATGCTCCCCCGACCAAGGTCGGGGGTTTCTTTATAGGCTAGTGCTCACGCGCAGCCTACAGCTTCTGAGAACGACCAACTTATTCTTGCAAGCAGGCTTGACCGAGGTCAAGCCTGCTTTTTTACTGGTTCTGTCCAGCAAGCTGAACAGCAGTGCAAAAACAGAGGTCAGTCTATTTATCACGGAAGTGCCCCCTCCGACGATTCCGCCAAGCCGCATTGACTGCTGTTTGACGGTACGATTTTTTGCTTGCCCAGCTCTCTCAGAGCTGGGCAAGTCCTTTAAGCAAAATATTGATTGATGCATTGATGTCACGGTCATGATGCGCCTTGCAGAATGGGCAGTCCCATTCCCGCACTGACAGTGGCTTCTTGCCCGTATCCTTGCCGCATTTTGAGCAGATTCGGCTGGTGTATGCTGGATTGACCTTGATGAGGATCTTTCCGTACTTCTTGCACTTGTATTCCAGCATG
>NZ_VUMX01000040.1:0-11948 GCF_009695985.1 Lactobacillus porci | reverse complement strand
AATCGAATCATCAAATACTGGGCGAAAATTAACGCCAAGAAGCAGAAGGAATGAAAAAACCGATCTGCTTACGCAAATCGGTAATTTTTTATTTATTTTCTCTGTCTACTTGACAAGGGCCGTATCACGTGAGATCTGCTTTTTCTTATGAATTTTAACTACTGTTTGGGTGATTTATTTGCCGCTGGCCCCGTAGTTGGAGAGGACGCGAGCACTTGGATCGTTTACGTCCTTGAGGGAGTCCCATGACCGGTTTGGCATCCAGAAGTCTTTGATCCAGTCGGCTTTTCCCGGGAAATATTCCTCGAAAATGTCGCGGTAGAGCAGGGATTCCTTGGTAAACGGGGTGCAGTATGGGTACTTGTCCTTAGCACTGGCCAGGTCCGCGTCAGTGTACTTGCCGTCAGCATATTCCTTCAAGTCGTCAACCATTGAGTGGCCCACGGCGTCTGAGAAGGCGGCCTTTTCCCGCATCAGGATGTCCTCTGGCAGCCAGTCGCCTTCAGCAAAGGCCTTGCGCAAGAGGTACTTGCCCTTGTGGTAGTGGTTCATCTTGAGGTCAGGATCGATGCTCATCACGTATTCGGCAAAGTCCCGGTCAGCGAAAGGCACGCGGCCTTCCAGTGAGTTGGCGGAAATGCAGCGGTCGGCCCGGAGCACGTCGTACATGTAGAGCTCCCGCAGGCGCTTGGCCGCCTCTTTTTGAAATTCTTCGGCGCTTGGGGCGAAGTCGGTGTACTTGTAGCCAAAGAGCTCATCGGAGCATTCGCCGGTCATGATGACCTTCAAGTCGGTCGTTTCGTGAATCCTCTTGCAGAGGATGTACATCCCGATTGAGGCCCGGATCGTGGTAATATCCCAGGTTTCCAAGGTGTAGATGACTTCTCTGAGGGACTTGAGCACGTCATCACGGGTCATGATGAATTCGGTATGGTCGCTGCCGAGGTAGTCGGCCACTTCTCTGGCATATTTCAAGTCAATCGGGTTCTTGTCCATCCCGATGGCAAAAGTTCTGATTTTCGCGTCTTCTGGCAAGAGACGGTCAGCGATGGAGCAGACCAGGGAAGAGTCAAGCCCGCCGGACAAAAGGTAGCCGACTGGGGCGTCAGAAGCCAGGCGCTTGTCCACGGCCTTGATCAAGAGGTCGCGGATGGTTCTGGTGGATTGGTCAAAGTCATCGGTTGCCATCTTGGAGACCAGATCTGGGGCGTGGTATTCGACAAACTTGCCCTTGGCACCGTCGTAGTAGTGGCCTGGCAGGAAGGGGTGGATCTCATCGCAGAGGTCAAGCAGGGTCTTGCCAGTGGAGGCAAAGGCCAGCTTGCCTTCTTTTTTGGTAAAGCCGTAGAACATTGGCCGGATGCCGATGATGTCGCGGGCCGCGTAGACCTTGCCGCTCTTGTGGTCGTAGAGGACAAAAGCGAATTCCCCGTCCAGCATCTTGACCATGGTGTCGATCCCGTACTTGCGGTAAAGCGGGATCAGGACCTCACAATCGCTGCCGCTGGTGAACTGGTAGTCGGTTTCCAGGTTTTGCTTGAGTTCAGGGTAGTTGTAGATTTCGCCGTTGCAGACCAGGGTACAGTCGAGACATTCAAACGGCTGCATCCCTGAGTCGGACAAGTCCATGATAGCCAGGCGGTTAAAGCCAAAGGTGATCCCTTTTTCATCAAAGACCCGGGTCATGTCTGGGCCACGGTCTTCGTTTTTGGCTAAAGCTTCGTCAAAGGTCTTGAGTGAAAATTCTTTTGAATCGACTGCTAAAAATCCGCACATGGTAGTTTCCTCCGTTTGGTAGATGTGATGAGTTGAACAGCTGCATTAAACAAAAATGAAGAAGCGGGAAAATAGAAAAGCCTTCCGCCGCCCGGTATCCTGAGATACAAGGGACGAAAGGCTTTGGTTCCGCGGTACCACCCTGATTGCTCCCTGCACGCGGGGAGCCTGCTTATCAAGTACTAACATACTCGACTGGTGGTAACGGACCAGCAAACGGCTGAGCCTACTTTGCGGAAGGCATTTGGGTCAGCAGCTCTTGGAAAAAGTGTTTTTCAGCAAAAACAGGGTCTACCGGCTTTTCACTGCCGCCGGCTCACTGCAAGAATGCTTCAGCTTACTCGTCTTCTTCATCGCTTTTTAATTAATTACTAACATTTTAACCTGAAGGCTGAAAATTGCAAGCTTTTTTTAGAAAAATCTCTGGCTTGCCGCTGAAAACGCAATGAAAAGGTCTTGCATTAGCTTGTAACAGGCTCCTAAGTCCTGTTATAATAGATCAAGCATGATAAAAATGGCGCATAGCGTGCAAAATTGCCGGCTGCCTGCTTGTTTGGCCGGCATGGGTGCAGAGCCGCTGAGTCTTTTTATTGAATGAACACTACTAAGTACAAAGAAGGTATTATATGAACGGTAAACAATTAGTCGCTGAAGCCTTGCAGGCAGTACTGCCTGACTGGTCAATGGACGAAGTTGAAGCCAAGATCGAACGTCCAAAGGACGAAAAGCTGGGGGACTACGCCTTCCCAGCCTTCACTCTGGCCAAGACCCTGCGCAAGGCGCCGAATTTGATCGCTGCTGACCTGGCAGACCAGATCGACAAGAGCAACTTTGAAAAGGTGCAAGCCGTTGGTCCTTATGTCAACTTCTTCTTGAACAAGGGCAAGGCCGGGGCGGCAATCCTGCAGGAAATCCTGGCTGATCCGGAAAACTATGGGGCCCGCGACTTGGGGCATGGCCGCCAAGTCACGATCGACTACTCCTCCCCGAACATTGCCAAGCCAATGGGGATGGGGCACCTGCGCTCAACCGTAATTGGTGAAGCGATTGCCAGAATCTTGGAAAAGGAAGGCTTCAAGCCGGTCAGAATCGACTACTTGGGCGACTGGGGCACCCAATTCGGGAAAATGATGGCTGCCTACAAGATGTGGGGCAATGATGCCGACATCAAGCAGGACCCAATCAACACCTTGCTGTCATACTACGTCCGCATCAACCGTGAGGCGGAAGAGCACCCGGAATACGATGATGCTGGCCGCGAATGGTTTGCCAAGCTGGAAAACGGGGATGCGGAAGCAACCCGCTTGTGGAAGTGGTTCAGAGAAGTTTCCTTGGAACGGTTCAAGAAGGTCTACGACATGCTGGACGTGCACTTTGACTCCTACAACGGGGAAGCCTTCAGTGCCAAGCTGATGGATGAGCCAATCCAAATCCTGCGCGACAAGAAGCTGCTGGTCAAGAGCCAGGGGGCTGAAATCGTTGATCTGGACAAGTACGACCTGCCACCGCTGCTGATCATCAAGAGCAATGGCACCACGACCTACATCACCCGGGACCTGGCGACCGCCATGTACCGGAAGCAGACTTACGACTTCTTCAAGTCAGTCTACGTGGTCGGCCAAGAACAGGAAGTCCACTTCAACCAATTGAAGGCCTGCCTGAAGGAAATGGGCTTTGACTGGTACGATGACATCGTCCACGTCAGCTTCGGGTTGATGAGCTTGAACGGGCAAAAGATGTCAACCAGAAAGGGCAACGTGGTCAACCTGGAAGACGTCTTGAACGAATCAGTCAAGCTGGCCCGCCAGCAGATCGCTGAAAAGAATGCCGGCCTGGCCAATGCTGATGAAGTAGCCAAGGAAGTCGGCATCGGCGCGGTCATCTTCCACGACTTGAAGAACTACCGCCGCAACCCAATCGACTTCAGCCTTGAAGAAGTCGTTAAGTTTGAAGGTGAGACCGGTCCTTACGTGCAATATGCTAGAGCCCGCGGCGAAAGTCTCCTGCGCAAGGGCGGCATCCGCGACTTCTCCAAGACGGATTTGTCCAAGATTGGCAGTGAAGAATGGGACCTGGTTTCCTTCATGGGCCGTTTTGGCGACGTCATCCAAAGAGCCATGGAGCAGTACGATCCATCATTGATCGCCAAGTTTGCTTTGGAATTGGCTAAGCGCTTCAACAAGTACTACGCTCATACCAGAATTCTGGTCGACGACGAGGCCAAGGAAGCAAGACTGGCCGTCGTGCAAGCCATGAGCAATGTCTTGAAGGCTGCCTTGCAGATGCTGGACGTCAAGGCGCCAGACGAAATGTAATGGCCGCCTGGCCCAGATGAAAAATTCCGAAGCTGGCTAGGTCTGTGCTTCGGAATTTTTTTACCTTAGTTCGTGTAAATATTATTAAATTACTATCTTTTTCCTTTGCTTTCTTAAGAACGGATTAAGTGCTCATCGGATCTTTAAATAACAACTTTTACTTAGTTAAAAAGTGCGCTAGAATTAGAGAGACGTGTGTTTGTGCCATAATTAAATTACAAGAGAAAGGCAGAAGTTTTCTCTGGTGATGGCTGCGTGCAGCAAGTGAAAATAGAGAAAAGATAAATGAGTTTGGTAATAATCTTCAATAATGTATGAGCGAGGTTATATAAGATGAACTACAAAGAGCGGCGTCAGCTAATCTATGAACTGGTACAAAAGAACAAGGTCGAGACCCAGGAGCAGCTGCTTGGCCTGCTGAAGGATCAAGGCATTTCTGCTACCCAGGCGACGATTTCCCGGGACATCCACGCCCTGCACATTACCAAAGTGCCAGGCCAGGATGGCCGGAGCTACTATGCCAAGGCTCCAGCAGCCGTGGTTGACAAGGAGTTCCAGCTCCGCCAGGCGGTGGCTGAACGGGTGGCGACGGTTTCCTGCGTCCAGTTTATGGTTGTGATCAAGACCAGCATGAAACTGACTTACGCGCCTGTTTTGGCGGGAATGATCGATGACCTTGAAGATGAAAGCATCGTTGGTACCCTGGCTGGGACCGATACTTTGCTTGCTGTCTGCAAGGACGAGGCCAGCGCCCAGAAATTTGCCCAGTCGCTGCAGGCGGTATTGACTGGTCGCGTCTAGAACGCGATGGAATAACGGGATTGATTTGATGAGCAAGATTTCTGTGTACATGACTGGCGGGATTGCCGCTTATAAGGCCGTCATGGCCGTCAGAGGACTGCAGAAGGCCGGCCACCAGGTCCGGGTGGCGATGACCAGGAACGCGGAAGAGTTCGTAGGCGCCAGCACCCTGGCTGCCTTGACCAAGACTCCGGTCCTGGATGATCTGTTCGCGGACAGCAGGCGCGACCAGATAGCCCACATTGAGCTTGCTGACTGGAGCGATCTGGCCCTGGTATTGCCGGCTGACGCCAACGTCCTGGCTAAGATGGCCAATGGCCTGGCGGATGATGCTGTGTCAACCACGCTTTTGGCCTGCCACTGCCCAAAATTAGTGGTACCGGCAATGAACGAGCACATGTGGAAGAATCCGGCTACCCAGCGCAATCTGGCCTTGCTGAAGGGCGACGGGGTCAAGGTCCTGGAGCCAGCCAGCGGCTTTTTGGCTGAGGGCTATTCCGGCAAGGGCCGGATGCCAGAGCCAGACCAGATCGTGGCCTGGGTGCAGAGCTTTCTGACCCAAGGCCCGCTCTCTGGCAAAAAGATCGTGGTCACCGCCGGCGGTAATTTAGAGGCGATTGATCCCGTCCGCTTTATTGGCAACCATTCAAGCGGGAAGATGGGCTGCTGCTTCGCGCGAGCAGCGGCGCAGATGGGGGCGGAAGTTACCCTGATTTACGGGAATGTATCCATCGCGCTGCCGCAAAATGACCGCATCCGCCTGGTCAAGGCCTTGTCCGCCAAAGAGATGCTCCAAGCGGTGCAGGCGGCTTTTGCCCAAAGCGATGCCTTGATCATGGCCGCCGCCGTCAGCGACTGGACTCCAAAGACCACAGCGGACCATAAGCTGAAGAAGCAGGCCGGCGTGGATGAGTTCCACCTGACTCTGGTCAAGAATCCGGATATCTTGCAGACGGTCGCTGCCGGCAAGCGGAAAACGCAAGTGGTCATCGGCTTTGCCGCTGAAACCAATGACCTCCTGGCCAACGCCCAGCGGAAGCTGGACAGCAAGGGGGCGGACTTGATCATTGCCAACGACGTCTCAAGCAATGCTTTCGGCGCTGACAGCGACCAGGTCACGCTTTTGGCCAAGGGCCAAGTGCCAGAGTCCTGGCCAAGAATGTCCAAGCAGGAAGTCGCTGAGCGGGTTTTGATCCGCTTGGCGGAGAAAATTTAAAGAGCAGGAAGCAAGAGTCTTTCATCGTCTTGATGAAAGACTCTTTTGTTTTTTCTGAAATCGGCCGCCCTAACTTAACCGCTTTCATATATAATATGAGTTGAACAACCAGTAAATTATAGAAAGAGGACACATCATGGAAGAATTCGATTTTTCATTCGTTAAGGGCAGCGACCTGCTCAAGGATTTCAGCGGGGATATCGACAAGGTGATTGACTTTTACAAGCAGGGTGAATATAACGAAATGATCTTCAACGCCCGGCGGGTGATTGAAGGCTTGGCGGCCAAGCTGGTCGAGCTTAACGGCCTGCAGAATGACAGAAATTCCGGCTATGGGCTGTCGGAAAAGCTGGCTGCCCTTAGAAGCGATGCCAAGTACCCGGCGCGGATCATGCGCTTATTTGACCGCTTGCGAACTTATGGGACCATTGCCGTGCACGCGACGGCCAAGATCGATGCCTGGAGCGCGCAAGTGGCTTTGATGAACTTCCACGACCTGTTGGCTTACATGGTCAGCTTCCATGAGCAAAAGCGCGTTAAATACGCGGACATTCTCCTGAATGGTTTCGTCAGAAAGTAATTTGGCTTAAAATAGAACGGTAATGCTCAGCAAGAGCTGAAAATTAAGAAGAAAAGGATGGCGAAGAAGCTTAATGGAAAAAATTGACGCGCACCTGCATCTGGTCCGCGATTTGGCCAGTTACAAGGGAATTGGCCGCAGCAACGCCTTAGGCAACGGGGAGGTCATCTGGGATGATGGCTTCAAGACCCGCTTGTTCCCAGCCGGCTGGGGGGCGGACTCCTTCAGGATGGACCAAGCCCTGCAAGTGCTGGCGCAAAACGGCGTATCCAAGGCGGTCCTGCTTCAGGGAAGCCTGTACGGCTTTCAGAACTATTATTCCTGGCAGGCGGCCAAGAAGCATCCAGACCGCTTTATTGCTGCCTTTTCCGTTGATCCGTTTGCTGACGGGGCGATGAAAATCGTGGATCGGCACGTCCGGGACCTGGGCTTTCGAACCATGAAGCTGGAAATCAGCCAAGGTGGGGGCCTGATGGGCTATCATGAGGAATTCCGCCTGGATGCTGATCCGCGCTGGGAGGAAATCTTTGAATACATCGCCAGATATCCTGGCTTCGTCGTGGCGATCGACTACGGGGACGCGGGGCAAAAGAGCCACCAGCCCGAAGCCATCGCCCACTTGGCCCAAAGATACCCGCAGCTGGACTTCGTCGTCTGCCATCTGTCCTTCCCCAAGCCCGGCAAATTGGCTGAGCTGGCCAGCGAGCTGCGCCTTTTGAGCCGCTTTGACAATATTTCATGTGATCTGGCGGCTTTGCAGGATATCGCCCAAGAGACCAATTATCCTTACCCCTTCTGCCAGGAAGCCGTCAGCTTGGGCAAGGACATCCTGGGCAGCCAGCGTCTGCTCTGGGGGAGCGATGCCCCTTGGTCAGCCACTTTCAACCGCTATGACCAACTGGCCAGCTGGCTGCAAGACGCGGAGATTTTTTCTGAAAGAGACCTGCACGCGGTCATGTATGCCAACGCGGAGCGGATCTACTTCAAGCCAGACAACATAAAAGCCATGCACGAGAGCGCGGACCCGCTGGTTGATTGATGCTAAGGAGACAAAAACAATTATGGCAATTCCAATGATTTTAGTAGCCGGGATCGCGGAAGAGCGCCTGGACGAGTTGAAAAAGTACTGCCAGGTCACGGTTGGGCCCAAGCACGCTGGGGCAGACTGGTATCAGGACCACATCCAGGGCTATGATGGGCTGCTGGCAGCCAATATCAAGGTTGACAAAGCGTTGATCGATGCCGGCAAGCAGCTGAAAATCATCACTAGCTGCGGGGTCGGCTTTGACCATATCGACGTGGACTACGCGGCTTCCCAAGGGATCGTCGTTTCCAACTGTCCGGTATCCGTCATGCAGCCAACGGCCGAGATGGCCTTTACCATGCTGCTGGGCTTGACGCGCAAGATCCATATTTATGACAGCGCCATGCGCTTTGGCAAATTTCTGGACACCAGCCAGGTTCAAAACCAAGGGCAAAGCCCGATGGGCAAGACCTTGGGGATCTTCGGCATGGGACGGATTGGTCAGACTTTGGCCGGCTACGCCAGGGCCTTTGGCATGAGCGTGCTCTACCATAACCGCCACCGCCTGTCTGTTGACAAGGAGCGGGAGATCGGGGCCAGCTACGTTTCTTTTGAAGATCTCCTGCGCAAGTCCGACTACTTGAGCCTGAATGCTCCAGCCACGCCAGAGACCTACCACGTGATCGACCAGGCGGCTCTGGCTTTGATGCAGCCGACCGCCTTCTTGATCAATACTGCCAGAGGCAGCTTGGTCGATGAGGCCGCCCTGCTTGCCGCCCTTAAGGAGGGGCAAATTGCCGGGGCTGGCCTTGACGTGTTTGAGAATGAGCCTCACTGCAATCCGGAATTCCGCAAGCTGGACAACGTCATTTTGACCCCGCACGCTGGCTCTGCTACCAAGGAAGCGCGCCGGAACGTCCTGAAGGAGGCGACCAACAACCTGGTCTCCTTCCTGGTGGAAGGAGTGCCGGTCAACCGGGTCAACTGATTACCTGGTCGGAGGCAAAAAGTGATGATTGTCACTTATTTTGTTAATCTTTTTGAGAAAAACATGCATTTTTGAGCTAATTGCTATAAAATACTAGGTAGATAATAGTTAAATTTCGGTACAGGAAGACGCGGGCTGCAGTTCCGCGCCTTTTTTTGCTACTATAGAGAAGGTTATTGCTCATTTTACTTTTAAGGAGGGGTTGGCTTGCTGGATCCGCTTGCGGTGCTAAAGAAATATTTTGGCTATGACAGCTTTCGTCCGGGCCAAAGGGAAACGATTGAGATGGTCCTGAGAGGGGAAAACGTCCTGGCCGTCATGCCGACGGGGGGCGGGAAGTCCATCTGCTACCAAGTGCCTGCCTTGATGATTCCCGGCACTACGGTCGTTGTCTCGCCGTTGATCTCCCTGATGAAGGACCAGGTTGACAGCCTGCGCGAATACGGAATTCCGGCCGCGGCCTTGAACAGCACGACTCCGCAGGAAGAGGTCAACCCAATTCTGCGGGCCTGCTATGAGGGCAAGATCAAGCTCTTGTACGTGACCCCGGAAAGAATGGAGCTGGACTACTTCCGCTACCAGCTGAACTTTCTGCAAATCAACCTGGTGGCGATCGATGAGGCCCACTGCATCTCCCAGTGGGGGCATGACTTTCGTCCCGCTTACCGCAAGCTCAAGGACGGCATCAGTGCCCTGCATACCCGTCCCAATGTTCTGGCCCTGACGGCCACGGCGACTGAGGCGGTCAGACGGGACATCAGCCAGCAGCTGGACATTCCGCCGCGCAACTGCGTCATCACTTCTTTTGAGCGCAAGAACCTTTCCTTCAAGGTCGTCAACGCGCCAAAAAACACCCGGGCCTATATCGTCAGCTACCTCAAGCGCCACCAGGGCGAAGCCGGGATCATTTATGCCAATACCCGCAAGAAGGTGGAGGGGTTGACGGAATTTCTGCAAAAGCTGGGCTTTGAAGTGGCCGCTTACCACGCGGGGATGTCCAATGAGGAGCGGGCAAAGGTTCAGGATGACTTCCAGTATGACCGCGTCCCCTTGATCGTGGCCACCAATGCTTTTGGCATGGGGATCGACAAGTCCAACGTCCGTTTCGTCCTGCACGCCAATTCGGCCAAGAACCTGGAAGCCTACTACCAGGAAGCAGGCCGGGGCGGCCGGGACGGGCTGGAGAGTGAGGCCGTCATGATCTACCATCCCGCCGACCTGCGGCAGTTCCGCTGGTTTATCGACAATTCCGAGGGCAGCGACAGCTACCGGGAGGTGCAGTACCAGAAGCTGCAGACGATCGCTGACTATGCCAGCACCGACGACTGCCTGCAGCAGTTCATCGTCCGCTATTTTGGCCAGGACTGCCCGCCTTGCGGCAAGTGCAGCAACTGCTTGTCAACGGGCGACCGGGTCGACGTGACTGAAGCTGCCAAGCAGATCATTGGCATGGTCTATGACCTGGATGGCCGCTTTGGCAAGCGAGTAATTGCCCAGGCCGTGACGGGATCAAGCGTGAAAAAGATGGCTGAGATTGGAGCTGACTCCTGCGTCCACTATGGCCTGCTCAAGGGGATGAAGCAGACGGAAGTCGTCAGCTTGATTGACTTCATGGTTTCCAAGGGCTACTTGGAGCTGGCTGGGGACAAGTATCCGGTCCTACACGTGACCAACCGTGGCTGGGACGTCTTAGACGGAAAAGCCCTGGTCAAGCGCAAGCAGGAGCCGCGGCCTGAAGTCGCTTCCACTTTTGCGGCAAGCTCTGGCAAAGATCAGGAACTCTTTGAAAGGCTGCGCCAAAAGCGGCACGCCCTGGCCCAGAAGAAGAACGTGCCCCCGTTCGTTATTTTTTCCGACCTGTCCCTGCGCGACATGGCTGCCAAGAAGCCGCAAACGGATGCGGACTTTTTGGACTGCAGCGGGGTCGGCAACGCTAAGCTGCGCAACTACGGAAAGACCATGATGCGGGTCATCCGGGACTACCTGCGGGAATAAAAAAACAGCTTTTTTCAACAAAGCGTAACCTTTCCAGAAAAAAGCTGTCTATTAAGGTGAAGAGCAAAAAACTGTCAGATGAAGGCTCATCTGACAGTTTTTGTTTTACAGCAGCTTGGCATTCTCGCACAGGGCGTCGAAGTGCTTCCAGAACTTGTCGTAGTCGGCGGAAGTGACCAAGGTCATTGGCCGGCCAGCTTCGGTCTCAAAGAAGCGAGCGGCCCGGTCGCCGTCGGTGTAGACGTCGCTCTTGGTCTCGCGGGTCGTGACGATTTCCGGGAACAGGGCGCTCATGGCGGTCAGGACGTCCCACAGGTAGTAGGTGGTGTCGACTTCAAAGGAGTTGACCAAAGCGTAGACGTAGCCCAGGAAGTCAAAGGCCGGGTACTTGCGGTTTGAGGCGAAGTGCTGGCGCATTTCGTCAGTCAAAGGCAGTTCTTCAGTTGATTCCAGTCCAACCTGCTGGATCTTGATCTTGGAGTTCCAAACCGTCTTGCAGGCTTCTGGATCCCACCAGGCGTTCCATTCCTGGGTGCCATCAGCGCATGGCATGTAGACGTTGCCGTGGCCGTTCAGAGATCCCCCCATCCAGTAAAGCTCTTCGATCTTGTCCTGGATGCTTGGGTCAACTTCCAAGGCCCTGGCCAGGTCGGTCAAAGGACCGGTGAAGACCAGGGTAACCGGGCCGTCAGCGGCCTTGATCTTGTCGATCATGTCCAAGTGGGCCGGCTTCTTGGCTTCTGGGGTAGTCACGGTGCCCTTCTCGTTCAAGATTGGGAAGTGGTCAACCGTGAAGGAAGAAACGCGCCAGGCTTCTGGAAACTGGTGGACGGCGCGGGAGTCTGAGCGGGCAACTTCCAGCTTGTCACCGCGTTGGTTGAAGCGGTCGATGATCTTGCGGGAAGCGGAAACGCCAGGCTCAACGTAGCCGTCGGCGTCGGTGACCCCGACCCCGATCAGCTTGATGTCCGGCGCAAGCAGCATCAAGAGCAGGGCGGTAAAGTCGTCCATGTTGCTGTCGTGGTTCAAGTAAAAGTTCTTCATAAAATCTGGCCTTTCATATAATTGAGTTGCAAGCTTATTATAAAGGAAAAAGCAAAATAGCACACCGATTCTGGCTAAAAAAGGTTCAGTATAAATTCTTGTGTAAATAGAAATTAGATAACAAAAAAAGAAGGGTTGTCCCTTACAATGTTAATAACGACAAAAACATGGGGAGCCCTTCTTACTATGAATTATACAGAACTGTCAGT
>NZ_VUMX01000004.1:0-106243 GCF_009695985.1 Lactobacillus porci | reverse complement strand
CTCAAGCGCCGTTGATGATAGCTTTCAACTTGACTGGCTACCTGCTTTGAGATGTTTGAGACGGTGCCTGCAGAATAGTAGCTGCCGTACATTTTCTCGATCAGCTCAGAGATCTCTCTGGTTGTTACACCATGCGAATAGAGCTGGATCACAGTGGATTCCAGTGCATCGGTGTGCTGACCATATGCAGGAAGAGTTTGTTGGTGAAACTCGCCGTTTCTGTCCCGGGGAACTTGAACCTTGATAGGCCCAAATTGCGTCTTGATCTGTCTAAAGTAGCTTCCATTCCGGGAGTTTCCAGAGTTCCAGCCGTTTCTATCGTAGGGATTATAGCCAAGAAAGGCGGTCAATTCGCTTTCCAGGAGCAGATTGAGTCCTTCCTCGAGCTGAGTCCGCATGAATTTGTCAAATTTCTCCTTGTCGAATAGCGCATTGAGGCATTCTCTGTTAAAATCAGTCATAAGGGATTCCTTTCGTATTGATAGTGTTCAAATCAATTATACGGAAAAGGAGTCCCTTTTCTTATACCCAATTTTGATTTACTTTAAGGAACTGTTCATCCTTACACATAAGATTATACGGTCTCCACAAAAACGGTGGTGCTAGTTGAAGAAGCTGAATCCATATCTCTGTAGGATGTAGCTGATATTGTAAGTTAGTACAATTATCTCGACAGTTTGTTGGAAACCATCTACACTTCTTGCATGTATATTTTCAATTCCGTAGTACTTTAGTACAGAAAACACACTCTCGATTGTTCTGCGAATTGCCATTAGCTCTCTTTTGTTATGCTGCTTAGCACCCTTCATATTTTTCCGATAAGGTGTTCACAGTATATAACCGTCTATCTTGAGGGCATCGTGCAGTCGTTTGCCTATATAACCTTCATCGCCTAAGATAAAGTGCCCTTCGGGACGGGTACTGAGAATCAATTCTTCTGCTTCTTTTGCATCGTGGATTGATGCCTTGGTGATTACATAGCCAAGAACATACCCGTCTTGAGATACGGCAAAATGGCCTTTAAAACCTTAGTTGCTAATTTCCCAGGATTTTACAACTCAATGTCTAAGAAACCTACTATTACGGCTTTTTTCGAAGTTTAAGATAATATTTTTTGAGTTGTAACTTAAACTCAACGAAATTCTCTAAAAGGTTGATATATCAAGTGATAGAGCACTTTGAGTAGTAATTTATGGGAAATTAGCATATAACTACGGTTGTACCTTGAGGTACGCCCGTTAAGGCCGCCCAAAGTTCAGGGCCCCGGCAAATTACAAAAAAGGCCTATTTTGGGCCCGTGAAAGCCATTTTTGGAGTTTCTGGATCCTTCTAAAAGAAATACCCTAGCCATTGGTTGAATTGCCCTTTTGAAGCACTTAAGGCGGCGTAAACAGAGTTTCTTTACTCCCCTAAAAGAGAGACACAAACAAAGCGACTTTTTCAACACATCTAAAACAGAGCTGGCTTCTATCTTGCTTATTACGCCATTCTCGAGCCCCTGGAGCGCTTGCGGGTTAAGTGTACATGGATAGTGTTGTCGCCTGGTCCTGGAGCAGATTCTGCTTCTCTGCTCCCTGCTTGCCGCATCCCCTGGCATGGATAGTGTGGTCAATCGATTGACCAGAAACTGTACAACGAGTGTAGCGGATCCTGGCACAGGATTTTAAGAAGCGGTCCCGATTTAGGACCCCAACGACAAAAATGCAAAAAAAGAACCGCCTGCTTGACGCAAGCGGAGAAAGTAGAAATCACTACTTAAATTTTATCATAGATTGTCTTTAGTATCATGTTGAAGCCTGTGAACGCATCCGAATCATTGCACCAAATATTGCACTGAATTTAGTAGCAACATTTTCTGTTCTTGGTTAATCAGAGCTGGTTAGATTGGAAAGAATCCAGTAATAGCAAGGGTTGAGAAGCTTCTAGATTTGCCAAAAACCTGGCTAGGTTTAATACTCCTTCAAAAACAAAAGAGGGGCTGACCGCCTCTCTTATTTTATTTATAGTCCGCGCTGAAGTGCAGCTTTACTCTGGTCGAGAGGCCGAAATGAGAATAGCACCTAACACACAGACTGCAACTAAAGAAATTAACGCTTTGAGTAAAAGCTTACTTAGTCTGGACATCTTCTTTCTTAAAGCTTGTTCTTCTTCAAATCAGTTCAATGATAGCACAGTTGAATATTTTTTCAATATTTTCGACAAAATTCAATAAATCAGACAAATAGCCGCATATCAGGCATGTCTTAAAACAAAAGAGACACTCATCTGATTTAGATGAGCGTCTCAAAGCCTTGGCTTAACTTGCTGACATTGAGCCAGCATCCAGGCTTTTAGTGTTAATATTCGTTATTTTTACTCGGCTTCAGTAATCCCAACGCGCTCCTTGTCAATGTCGCGCTTTTCCAGCTCTTCTTCCGTTTCACCGACGCCAACCCCGCAAAGCGGCGTGAAGCCGTCTGGCAGGTCCAGGTCAGCAATGGTTTCTGGGTGGTTGCGCAGGGCAGCGACTGCCCCGTAAATGTAGCATGCGCCATAGCCCTTGTCTTCCGCAGCCAAGACCATGTTGTGGCCCATAATGCCGGCAGTGGCCCAAGCCATTTCATCAACTTTCTTGGCTGAGACCAGAATCAGAGTTGGCACCCCATAAAGAGGGTGGGAGTGGAGATCGCCAAACATCATGGCAGCTTCTTGATCAATCGCCTTCAAAAGCTTCTTGTCAGTAACTACGGTAAACAGATAGTTTTCGTACTTGCCCATGGCTGCTGGCGCGTATTCACCAGCTTCCAGTATCTTCTGCAGATCTTTCTTGTCGGCTGCCTTGCCCGTGTAGGTTCTGACAGTCTTGCGACTTTTAAGCAATTTCTTGAATTTCATATAGAATTTACCTCCTATCGCGATCACAAAGTTCCTTCTGCTTAAAATTATACAACAGCTTTAATTGAAAACGCATTAAGAAGTTTTAAGCCTTTGCTAAAGAAAAAATAAGTTATTTTAAATCACGTTGCCTTTTGGAAAAATCCCGCGAAAGTGCTTGACTAAAATCAGCAAAAATCATATAGTTAAGAAAACGCAAAATGACCTTTAAAATTAGCCCCGTGAGACTAAGAAGGTTGCTCATTCAGCAGACAAAGGCAGCACCATTTCGGCAATTGTCCGGATTATTGTCAGCGTCAGCTGCTATTTCCGCCAGCATCAGCCAGTGGCGCGGACGGAATTGAGGAAGACCATCTTGCACCCACGCAGGGCAGGATGGCCTTTTTGCTTGTGCCAGCTCAATTAGCTCGAAAGGAAGTTGCAAAATTGTTATCAGTTACCAAGGACCAAAATGCTACTAATGCCAGCAAGGACGACAAGCTGCTTCGCCTGCCGTACTTCGTCAGTGTAGAACAATTGGATGTCGAGGACGTCTTCAACCTGATCCACCGGGCTCAGTACTTCAAGAAAGGCGGAGCCGTGCCGAAGCTTAGCCGGCCGGTCTTCTGCGTCAACATGTTTTTTGAAAACTCCACCAGAACCCACACGAGCTTTGAAGTTGCTGAACGCCGCCTGGGCTTGACCGCTATTCCATTCGATCCAGCGCACTCTTCAGTCAAAAAGGGTGAAAGCCTCTACGACACCGAGCTGACCATGGCATCGCTTGGCATTGAGCTCAGCGTCATCCGCCACTCAAAGAACGCCTACTACGATGAGATCATTCATCCAAAGGCCGGCCAGCACCTTCAGATGGGCTTGGTCAACGCCGGTGACGGTTCCGGCCAGCACCCTTCACAAAGCATGCTGGACATGATGACCATCTACAACGAATTTGGCCACTTTGACGGCTTAAAGGTCATGATCGTCGGCGACCTGACCAACTCCCGCGTTGCCCGCTCAAACATGGAGATCCTGAACAAGCTGGGGGCCAAGGTCTACTTCTCCGGTCCAGAATACTGGTATGACCCAAAGGAATTTGGCGACTACGGCACCTACGTCAAAAACATTGATGACGAAATTGCCGACGTGGACGTCTTGATGCTCCTGCGGGTGCAGCACGAACGCCACACCAGCGACAACACGGAAGAGCTGTTTGACCCGGCTGCCTACAACGAACAATACGGCCTGAACCAAAGAAGATACGACTTGCTGAAGGACAGCGCGATCATCATGCACCCAGGTCCAATCAACCGCGGCGTTGAATGGGACGGGAACCTGGTTGAAGCGCCTAAGTCGCGCTACGCCGTCCAGATGCAAAACGGGGTCTTCGTCAGAATGGCCATGATTGAAGCCGTCCTGCGCGGACGGAAGATTGGGGGACTTGAATAATGTCAACTCTTTTGAAAAACGGCTTGGTCTACATCGATGGCGAGCTCCACGAGGAAGATTTGCTGATTGCCGGGACTAAGATCAAGGCGATCGGCTTTGGCTTGGAAGCTGACCAGCCAGACGAAATCATTGACCTCAAGGGCAAGCTGGTTGCCCCAGGTCTGGTAGACATTCACGAACACTACAGAGAGCCTGGCTTCACTTATAAGGAAACGATCAAGACTGGGTCTGCCGGTGCTGCCAGAGGCGGCTTTACAACGGTCTGCACCATGCCAAACGTTGACCCGGTTCCAGACGACGTGGAGACCTTCAAGAAGCAGGTTGAGCTGAACCAGAAAAGCAGCCTGGTCCACTTGTACCAATACGCGGCAATCACCAAGGACCTGACCAGTGATGAAGTCGTCGACATGGAAGGGCTCAAGGAAGCTGGTGCTTTTGCCTTCAGCAATGACGGCAAGGGAATCCAGCAGGCCGGGACCATGTATGATGCCATGAAGCTGGCTGCCAAGGTTGGCCTGCCGATCTGCGAGCACGTGCAAGATGACTCTCTCTACCACAAGGGGGTCATGAATGCCGGCAAGCGGGCTGAAGAGCTCGGCCTGCCAGGGATCTTGGGCGTGAGTGAATCAGCCCAGGTAGCCCGCGACCTGATCCTGGCCCAGGAAACTGGCGTCCACTACCACGTCTGCCACGTGTCAACCAAGGAAAGCGTTGAGCTGGTCCGCCTGGCTAAGGAATACGGGATCAACGTTACTGCTGAAGCCGCGCCGCACCACCTGCTCCTTAACGAAGAAGACATCAATGGCAACAACGGCTACTACAAGATGAATCCGCCTTTGAGAAGCGTGGAAGACCAGGCTGCCCTGATCGATGGCCTGCTTGATGGCACGATTGACCTGATCGCCACCGACCACGCGCCGCACAGCCTGGAAGAAAAAGCCGGAGACATGCGCAAGGCAGCTTTTGGCATTATCGGCAATGAAACGGCCTTTGCCTGCCTTTACACCAAGTTCGTCAAGAGTGGGGCGATGGACCTGGAGCTGCTCCTGGACTTGATGAGCTACCAGCCTGCTAAGCTCTTTGGCCTTGACGCGGGCGTGCTGGCTCCAGGAAAGGAAGCTGACATCGCGGTCTTTGACCTGGACCACGTGGAGACCATCAACGAAGACGACTATCTGTCAAAGGGGAGAAATACCCCATTTACTGGCGAAGAAGTCTACGGCATGACCGCGCTGACCTTCGTCAGCGGCAAGCTGGTCTACAAGAACAAGCACTTAGCCGACTAGCAAATAAATACAGAAAAGCACATCCCTTGCTTAGGGGGATGCGCTTTTTTGTCTTATTGTCGCGGTTTGTTTTGGTCCTGATCAGCGATAGCGTTCAACGCCCGGCGCTGCTCGGTCTGGTCGACGTGGGTATAGAGGTCGGTCGCGGTCGTGCCCTTTTGCCCCAGCTGCTGGGCCACCATGACCTGGTCCTTGGTTACCTGGTAGAGCTCGGAAGCCACGGTATGGCGCAGCTTATGCGGGGTCAGGGGATGGCCGAAGGCGGCTGAGTATTTGCCAACCATCTTTTCAATGGCGTTGGTGGTCATTCGCCGGCATTGGCCGTGATAGTTGGTCAAGAAGAAGGCACGGTTGTCCTTTTCCGGGCGGTAGCGGCGCTCCCGCAAGGCTGCATATGCTTTGAGATAAGGCAGGGTCCAGGAGGCAATTGGGACGCTGTCCCGCTGGCCGCCCTTCCGGGTCACGTCTAATGTGGCTTCTTTCAGGTTGAGGTCTTTCAGGTCAATCCCGGCACATTCCGAAACTCTGATGCCCGTTCCCAGAATCAGGGCCACGATCGCCATGTCCCGCTCCTTGTTCTGGCGAAAGGCTGAAAGGGCTCTGGCCTTGCACAGACCTTCATATTCCTTGTCCAAGAAGTCCAAAAACTGATACTTCAAGTCTCCCGTGTACATATGGGCTTCAAGGGCATGGGCCCGGTAGTTCAGGGTCTTGGTGTAGGCCAGGGACTTGACTTTTAGCATCACGTTGTGGTCAAAATAAGGCTTGCCGTTGTTGTCTTCAGAGGTAATGGTCAGGAATTTAAAGAGCGAGCGCAGGGCATTGATGGAGCGGTTGACCGTGGTCGGCGAATTAAGGTGTCCCTGCTGGTTCTTGGTATGGCTTAAGCGATCCAGGTAGAGCATCATGTCGCTCCGGCGCAGCCGCTCCAAGTCAGAAGGGACGATTTCCTGATTGCATGAGGCTTTAGCCAGGCCTTCAGTCCGCAGCCAGTTAAAGAAGCGGCGGATTTCAGTCAGATATTGGTAGCTGGTGGTCAAAGAATGCCGGTTCTGCAACTGGTAGTCGCGCACGAAGTCGGGCATCTTGGCCAGCTCTTGGTCAATCAGCGACAAATATTTCTTGGTTTCCATACTAGCCTCACTAATCTTCTTTTTGACACAAACGTTTGATCGTCATTCTCTATGTCACAGAATACTAGAAAAGCGAGGCGAATGCAAGTTCGGGCAATTCAGGCGGCTATTTTTGCCCAGCGCGCTATAATAGATTGCAGAAGGAAGGTAGCAAAAATTGAAGGCAACGAAGATTATTTTGGAGGCCGGCCCAACTTACCAAGAAGGGGCTAACAACTGGTTTGAGCGCTTGACTTTGGAGAGCGGCTTTTTGCAAGAAGAATTGGGGCACCAAGAAGACGGCAAGGCCTTGCTCACCTGGTCATACAAGACTGACAGCCAGAAGTTCGCGGCCTGCTTCGCGCAAGCCGGCCAGTTGCTGGAAAAGATCACGCACGAAATCCGCGACTACCGGGATGCGGCGGATGACTACTTGAAAGTGCAATTGTTTGAAAATTCCAGCAAGACCTTGAACACGATTACTGAATTTTCGCCCCTGCAGCCGGACATGCAGGAATTGCTACGGGTTTTGAACCAGATGGTGCCGGCCTGTGAAGACCGCATGCTTTTGTTCAATCCGGTTGAGGATGACTTGGCCTACCCGGTCAAGAGCACGCCGGAATGGGATGCCAAAGCGGAAAAATGGCTCAATCAGGAAGTCATTTTTGGCGGGACGGTCTTGGAGAACCAGACCAGCTTGGGCGAAAGCCAGGTCACGCTTAGAATGGACGATGGCGGGACCGTCCTGGTCAAGTATTTCGACCGCGACAGCGACCAGCTGCTTGAATACGGGAACGGGATCACGGTTGGCGGACGCTTGATGGTTCGCGGCGCCTTCGTAGGCAAAGACGCGGATACCTTTGTCGTCGTGCCGGATACGATCTACGACCGTTAGTCAATAAAGGAGCGAAAAATGGCACTGAAATTCGTACTAGCACCAGACTCATTTAAAGAGAGCATGACGGCCAAGGAGGTCTGCCACGCCATGGCTCAAGGAATCAAAAAAGTCTTTCCAGATGCAGAAATCGTTGAAGTGCCCATGGCCGACGGGGGCGAAGGGACAGTAGATGCCTTAGTCGCCGCCAACCATGGCGAAAAGCGGACCGTCAGCGTGCTTGGACCTGACGGCAAGAACGAAACGGCTGCTCAATACGGCCTGATCAATGATGGCACCTGTGCGGTAATTGAAATGGCACAGGCTTCAGGATTGGAGCTCCTGCCACCGGAGAAAAGAAATCCCCTGGTGACCACGACTTATGGTACTGGCCAGCTGATCAAAGATGCCCTGGACCGCGGGGTCAAGAAGCTGATCATTGGCCTTGGCGGCAGCGCGACCAATGATGGCGGGGCAGGGATGGCCCAAGCTTTAGGGGTCAAGCTGCTTGATCAAGAAGGACAAGCGCTGCCTTTTGGCGGCGGCGCCTTGGGCAGGCTGGCCAAGCTGGATGCCAGTGAGATTGACCCGCGCTTGCGGACGGCTGAAGTGCTGTTAGCCAGTGACGTAACCAACCCATTGACTGGCGAAAATGGGGCTTCACGCGTTTTTGGCCGGCAAAAGGGGGCCACGCCAGAGATGATCGCGCGGCTGGACCAGAACCTGGCCCACTATGCAGCTGTTATCCGCGAATCTATCGGCAGAGACGTTGAACATGAGCCAGGTGCTGGGGCAGCAGGTGGTCTAGGGGCCGGGCTGATGGCCTTTACCAATTGCCAGACTCAACCCGGGGCACAGATCGTCATTGCCGAGAATCACTTAGAAGAGCAGCTGGCAGATGCCGATTTCGTCTTCACCGGCGAAGGCGGCACCGATTTTCAGACCAAGTTCGGCAAAACGCCATATGCCGTAGCTCAAGTTGCCCGCAAGCGGGGCATCCCCGTGTACACGGTCGCCGGCAGCCTGGGCGAGGGGATCGACAGCCTTTATGATGCTGGCTTCGACGCTATTTTTGGCATCCTGGACACGGTCTGTTCCTTGTCAGACGCGCTCAAGCATGGTCCGGCAAACGTCGCGCGGACCTGCGAGAACATTGCCAGAGTCATCAAATCAGTCAAATAAAGACAGAGCCGCATTCCTAAGCAGGGATGCGGCTTTTTTACGGCTAAAATATTTTTATATTTATTTTTGGACTGGTCATAAACTAAAAAGCAAAGCTTTTGCCCAAGCGCTGCTTAAAATAGTTTCTCATCTTAGGCATTTTGGGCTTGTTTATCGAAGCAGCTTCTCGAAAATCGCAAGCGTTTACGTTTGCATTATGAAAGAAATGTGATAAGATTAAAGTACAAAAAAGAAAGGAGGACACTCCACCAGAAACTTAAGCATCTTAATCGCCAGAACTTACTTAGTTCGAAAAGGAGATGGGCCCGATGGGCAATAATGGTAGGATAGCAAATTCTAATAAACGATAGAAGGGACTGTTACCACCATAAAATTTAAGTTTAATCATCAGGGCTGATTTGCAAATCAAGGTTGGTTCCGATGTACCGCTGTTGGAAAATGTAAGTGTCACATTTGATTTGAAAGAGGTGTTACCACCATCATAATGAGAAAAACTGAATACGACGTAACTGTTACTCGTTCCTGAATAGCAAGCTGAACTCAATGCACAGCTGCTTTTCAGGAATTTTTTTGTTTTTTAGTTAGGGTGATTAACCAGCATACGATTATTTATATAAGATAATACTTGTTTTGCAAGAAAAAGAAATATTAAAGTCTGTAGAAGTATATAATTAAAGTAGCTAAGCATAAAGGAATGATAAATATGAGCAACCCGAACTTGCTGTTCTACTTTGACATGCCGGCCGCGATTCTGTCGGCGATACTTTTTGCAGCATTGACAATCTACTACAAGCACAAGACAAAAACCTACTACGTGATCATGGTAATGTCCCTGCTGATCTCTTGCTACTCACTGATTAAGACGGCAGGCACTGTCCTGCGCAATGAGCCAATGGAGCATGATTTCAACTTTGTCAGCATAACCAACTTGACAGCCCACTTGCTCCATGTGATCATCATTTTTGAGCTCTTCTACATGTTTTTGACTCTCAAGAACGATGGCCAAAAATATTCCCTTTGGCAGCAGCTGCTGTTCATGGCACCAGCGCTCGTGGTCTTGACCTTCCTGCTGCTTCCGGAGCTGCAGCCAATGCTGTATGTGATCAAGCCGACTGGCGAATACGTTCACGGACCCTTGCATATTTTGTTCAATATCGAGCTTGAAACCTATGTCGTAATGACGATTGCCGTCATCCTCCGGCACAAAAAGCTGCTTGGGCGGGAATTCAAGGTCGCGCTCTGGAGTACGGTTGCCTATGGACTGACCTATCTTGTCGACAATCTGCTTCAGATTAGAATCTCCAACTTTGTCATGGTCGTCGGCTTAAGCAATCTTACGATCGTGCTGACTCAAGACGAAAAAGGAGCTTTGGCGCAAAAACAGCCTGCGCGATCAGCTGACTGGCTTGAAGAACCGCTTTGCACTGCAAGAAGACATCAACAGCTATTTGAACCACCAAACCTGCGTAGCCTTATTGGATGTAGACGACTTCAAGCACGTCAATGACACTTTTGGCCATGCTTGCGGGGATGAGGCAATTCACCGCTGCGGCCAGCTGATCAGCCTGTACTTTCCAAACCAGGGCTACCGCTACGGCGGGGATGAATTCTTAATCATCAGCCGCTTGCCTGAGCCTGACTTCCGCAAAGCCTTGATTTCGTTGCAAACCGAGATCATGAGTCAGAAATTTGCCGGAGTTGCCGGGCGGGTCACCGTGACCGTAGGCTTTTGCAGCGGCAAGCCACTGACTGATCTTGACTTGACCGACATGTTCAAAAAGGCTGACCGGATGATGTATTCTGGCAAAAGAAGTCATCGCTATGACACGACGGACAATGGTCAAGACGGTACTTTGTCAGGCATTGAGGCCAAACAACATAATCAATAAAAAATCAGTATTGCCAGCAATCATCTCGATTGCAGCGATACTGATTTTTTGTCTTAATTCTCTATTTTGTTAATAGGGGTCGCGGTCAGGATTGCGGAAATCTGCTTCATCGTCGCGGCATCGATGTTGATAAATGGCAGCACGTTGGCAACTTGCGGCAGGGACATCTTGCCAAAATTCTCCCGGTTGCCAGGATCTCTGAAGAAGTTGATCACCTCAGCAACCTGGGCAAGCTTGCTGACAACCGCTTCATCCTGCATGATTTCGCCAATTGGACTCTCCAGACTGTAGCGCTCAATATAGTCTTCATCTGGCTGGTAGGTCAGCTCGTAGTGGCCAGTGCTGAGCTTGAAGTTGCCATTAGAACGAAGCTCGCCGTTGACCAAAACGCCGTTCTTTGCCGCGCGGGGAAGGCGAACTTCAACGGTCTGACCAAATGGCACGTCAAGGCTGAGCTTGATGGTATGCTCGTCATCGCTTTCAATCTGGTAAGCCACGCTGAATTTGCCATAGCTTGATTCATAGCTGCCGCTTACTCGCTTGAGGCGGTAGTCAAACTGCGGGGCGAAGACCAGCTTCTGGTATCCAGGGGCGTGGTCACTGATGCCCAGCAGGTAGCGATACCCCCATTCCATGATGGCCCCAATTGAGTAGTGGTTTAAGGAATTCATTCCTTGCGGGTTAATTGAGCCGTATGGCAGGACCGAGTTCCACCGCTCCCAAACCGTGGTTGCACCAAGATTGACGGCGTAAAGCCAGCTTGGGTAGTCCTCATTCATGAACAGCTTCATTGCCAGCTTATGGCGGCCATACTTGGAAAGGACTTGGCAAATGAACGGCGTGCCGACAAAACCAGTCTGCAAGTGATCGTCATCCTTGGCCAAACGCTTGACCAAGTCATTGACTACGCGGCCGAGCTTGTCTTCAGGGACCAATTTGAAATACAGAGTGAGGGCATACGCGGTTTGGGTATCAATTGCCACGCGGCCGTTTTGAGTAATGTATTCTGCTTGGATGGCCTGCTTGATTGCTTGAGCCTGCTTGCCATACTTTTCTGCATCAGCTGGATGCCCCAGCAGGGCAGCAGTTTGACTCATAATCCAGCTTGAGTAGTAATAGTAGACCGAGGCAACGAAGTCCTCTTCAGTCTTGCCTGTCGGCATGGCGGGATTTTCGCTATCAAGAGCCAGCCAGTCCCCAAACTGGAAGCAGCCGGTCCAGAGATGCTTGCTTTTAGTCTGACGGCCGACCCATGCAAGCCAGGACTTCATGGCTGAATAATTCTGCCGCAAAATCGCCTTGTCGCCATAAGCCTGATACATGTTCCAAGGCACGATCGTTGCCGCGTCGCCCCAAACGGCCGTGCCGTCTGAGTGGTCGCCCATGTCAGGGGCATACATCGTCAGCATTCCGTCATGCATATCCTGCTCAACAGCCATGTCCCGGGCATATTTCTTGAAGAATTCCGCTCACGCGCAGGTAGCGGTAGCCAAAATAGGTAAAGTGCGGGCGAACCCAGCCTTCTTGACCATCCAAGACGTAGACGAAAGCAGCCCGGGCTTGACGCAGATTGTCCCGGTAGAAGCAGCCTTTTTGTAAAATTTCGCCGGCTTCAAACTTGATGATCGTCCCTTTTGGCTCGCGGTTATAGAATTCCATCCAGCCTGCTTGATTTTGACCAAAATCAAGGATTGTTTCTGCAGCTGGCGTGGCAATTACTTCCTTAACCGGCAAATATTCCTCATAACCAACTTCAAATCTAAACAATAATCGCAAAAGACACTGATCGTTTTCACGGTCAGTGTATTTTACCATATCTATAATTATGTTAAGTTTCTGAACTCCTTTACGCTTTTTCCTTGATTGATAAGAAAAAATGCTTTTTTTGGCCCTTCCGGGAAATATTCAATTGAAAGCCCTTTTATTCCTTTGAGAGTTTTGCATAATAGAAATAGAACCGTTGTTGAAACTGAAAGGATAGCAAGAGGTGGCAAATAATGAGTGAATTATTTTTAGACTATCGCGAACAAGTACAGAAAATTCTGGATGAGCTTGACGACACGCAGACTTCCCTCAGATTGGGGGCAGTGGCAATCAAGAGTCTGCTAGAGCTGGCTCAGGTTGAATACGATAGCGATCAGGATGGAGACGATGACGACGATGACGACAGCGACAAAGATGAGGATGCGGATTCGGATGAAGATGACAGTACCGACACAGATGCTGATGGCGCTGACGAAACAGCTGACAATCTGAGCACTGAAGGCAGTCAGACAGATTTTGCTGATCCTGCAGAGGCCGAAGCGTCTGCCAGCGGGGATGCACCCACCCGTCAAGTCAAGATCATCAGTCCGGCCTCTGAAAACGCGCCAGTCCTAAGAGTCAATCAGGATTTTGCCTTTGACGTGCCGACCGGGCATGAAGTCTGCAAGTTTATCCGCTGCCGGACGGGTGGATCTTTGATTGATGCCCGCCGGGCCTTTGCCGGCAAAATCAGCGAAGCGACCGTCCGGAATCTTGGCTTGGCTAATGGAAATATCGTTGAAGCCAAGCCCGAAAAGGACGACAAGGTCACCATTATCCGCGTGCTCAATACCGCGGAAACGCCTGACAATCTTTCATCTTTTGATTACGGCATCGTTGAAGAAGAGCTAGATGGCAGCTTGTTCGTCGATCATAATGCCTCTGGTGAAAGACTAAGCGATTTCTTGCACGAGGAGCGCTATAAAATTCCTGATGGAATCAATGCTTCTAAGAGTGCAAAGGGTTATGTCAAAGCAGGAGACATTGTCAATCTGGCTTGGTACAAGAATGAGCCGAGCTCAACTTTGGTCCGCTGGGTAATTCGGGACGGAGGCGGCAGTTTCCTTGCAAGCAAGCCGACAGCGGTTAAAAGAAAGGAAAAGGAGCAAAATAATAAGGAAGAAAAGAATAAGAGCATTGAAGCCAAGCCAGATGTCAGCACATTGGCGTTTGACCTGAAGGGCAGAAAGATTGGCGTGGTAATCGGCAACGAGCTGCGGCGCAACGAGATCCAGCACATGGTCGAGGAGCATAATGGGACATGCAGAATCATCAATGCTTTCAAGTTTGGCGAGCCTGAATCTTTCTATAAGCATGAGCTCAAGCATGTCGATATTGCAGTCTTAGTCCAGAACATCAACAAGCACTCAACCAGCAAGCTGGTCAGAAAGTATGCCAAGCGCTTCGCGATCGCGGACAGTGCGGGCTTGTCGGCAATCTAGCGGGCAATCTACAGGGCCATGTATGGCTTGCCGGCCTATGAAACATCAACTCAGCCAATTGCTTATCCAGTCAAGGATGCCGCAAATGCTTAAGAATTAGCTATTGACTATTGTAAGCACTTGCACAATAATGAAAGAAACAACGGAATTACTGAAAGGACTGGTAAAGATGGCTGAGCAATACAAACTAACGGAAAACAGCAGCATTGAGCAAGCACTTGCTCAGGCAAAATCTGGCGACACGCTTCTATTGGAGCCTGGCGACTACGTCGCTGAGAAACTTAATCTGACCCAAATCAACATTATTGGGCAAGGGCAAAGCCCGGATGACGTCACCCTCGATGCCCTGCATGTCGATTTTGGCGAGAGCGTCGCCCTGACTAACCTGACGATTTACGGCGAGTTGGAATTGCCAGGCTTGGAGCTGGAAAACGATAAGGAAAACAGCATTGCTTCCTTCCAGAACGGCACTATGTCGCTGACAAACTGCAAAATCCTGACTCGCGGCGTGCACCACTTGAAAGCAGGCGGAGACTTCTTCAAGACTAACGCACATGAATTGAGCAATATCACTGCCGGGGATGTGCTGCTGTTTGAAAAGGGCGAATACGACCTGGATGCCATTAAGTTCAGCAACAGTCTGACTTTAACCAGTGAGAGCGGCAACGCCGCGGACGTCATCATCAACGGTCAGCTGCAAATCGACAGTCCAGTCTTCGTGCTCAACTCCCTGACCTTCACCGGTACCAATTCGGACAAGTCATGGCGGGGGACAGCGGTCATGAATGGCAACCGGCCAGTTGAGCTAACGGTCAATGGCTGCATCTTCCAGGACAATGAGCAGCCAGACCAGCCGGCCTTGGTGGTTCAGCAGCCGCAATCCGAGACCACGCTGATGAATTGCCAGATCGCGCCAAGCGTTGACCTGCGCCAAGGTTCTGAAGTCATGAACTTTGATATTTCCGGTGACTTGGTGGCCTACCAGTGCCAGTTTGATTCAGTAGCCCTTTTCCACGGCGGAAGACAGACTATCAGACAAAGCCGCTTTAGCAGACCCTTGTCGCTTAGGGCAGGCTCTGAATTTGTCGCCAAGAACTGTGAATTCAACTACCAGATCGAACTGGAAGAGAATTCCTCAATGGATATCAATGACTGCCTGTTGGAAAACTCAGCCACCCATGTCTTCGTCATCTACGGAGATTCACCAGAGCCAATCAACGTCAGAAGCAGCAGCTTTGCCCCAGATTGCGCCGTGTTGTGGATCGATGTGAAATCACGGCCTGACCTCAACATTGACGTGGAAAATGCTGACGAAAGCGAAGCGGTCGTCTACGCGGCCAGCGATGAGCGGGGACAAATTGGCAAGCTGAACGTCAGCCCGACGACAAAACTGATCGGCATCAACGCCAAGGACTACGACGTGCAAGCTGCCTACCAGCAACTGGTAGACCAGCTCAAGCAAGCGCCGAACGAATAAGCAGCATTTTACAGTTGGAGCAATCCAGCTGTTTTATTTTGCTCTTTTTTAGCCTTAACATATTCTTTGCTATGTTAAGTGCGGATCAGCACGATTACATTAGTAAATAGCAAAGCTATAATTGCATTTATGTAAACAGGGAGGATAATGTAATTATCCTCCCTGTTTGCGTCAAAGCCTATTCTAATAGGGGCTGATTTTTGTGTTAAAATTAAGTGGGAGGATAATCATGAATAACGCAAAAATCAACCCTAATGCTAAGAAACACCGTTCTAGAGCCATTCCTGGCCATAAAGACGTGCGCCCGATTTCCAGCAACTACGACCTGGCCAACCTGCTCGACAGTCTGCAGCATGACTTCCGCCTGGGGCAGCGCAACTACACGATTTTTCAAGTCGGCAAGGCAACCCTGCTCCGGGTCAGTGACGTCATGCGCTTGAGAAAGGCTGACGTCTATACTGAGGATGGCCGGGTGAAGCGCAATGCCTTTATCAAAGACAAGAAGACCGGCAAGCAGAACACCCTCTACCTCAAGCCAGTTAGAGATGATCTGCTTGATTATTGGCAATGGCTGCAAGATTTTCAGAAATCGCATCCCTACAACCGGATTTTTGACAGTGAATGGCTTTTCCCCTCATATACCAGACCAGACCGGCATATCACAGAGAACCAATACTACAAGATCATTAAGCGGGCTGGAGAATTGGCCGGCGTTGCCCACGTGGGCACCCACTCCATGCGCAAGACTGGCGCTCTAATCGTCTATGAGCAGTCCAACCACAATATCGGCTTGGTGATGAAGCTGCTTAATCACTCAAGTGAAGCAGTCACCCTGGACTACTTGGGTCTGTCCCAAGAGCGCCGGGAAAACATTCTGGATACCATCGATTTCGACCGTTTTCGCTGATTTTTGTGCCATGCTGACACGATGATTCTACGGGCTTCAAATGGGTAGTTAATCATCAGAAAGAATTTAAAGGCCATAGAATCACCATCTCAGCAACAGTCTTTTTGACTCGCAATGTAACATTTGTGTTTTGACTTTTTTACAAAATGATAAAATGCATTTATCTTTGAGCCCTTTTATCATACAATGAAGGCAGATAGATATATAACGCAAATGACATATGGAGGGATACATGATGAAAAAGACTATTTTGTATCGAACAGTCAAAGCTAGTGTCGTAGTCGGCCTGATCGCCGCTGGTGCAGGAGCAGTTGCCCTTTCTCGACTGACGTCAAAGCCAGTCAGTGCCACCAGAAAGACCACGAAGCGGGCTTACGTCTACACGAGAAGCGGCAAGAAGACCGCTAAGTCCTACAAGAAGGGGACCAAGCTGGTCGCGAGAGACAAAAAGGAGATCAAAGGCAAAAAGTACTACAACGTTGGCCGGCGCGGCAAGGATGAATACGTCAGATCCAGCGACACCAAATCAGCCTACAAGCTGACGGTTCAAAAAAAGCGGCTGACTAGAACCATCAAATTCAAGCTGCCAAAGGGCAAAAGGGCCGAAGTGATCAAGCAGACCGTCACGCTCAAGCGGCGGGTTAAAATTGATCCAAAGACCAAACAGAAGACTTATGGCAAATGGACTGTCGGCACCTGGAAGGCTGTCAGAGCTAGAAAGGCAGCCGGCTACCAGCCATCAGTTGCCAAAATCCCAGCCCTTCAGGTTAACAGCCAGACGGGGAATGTCACGGTTGTGGTAACTTACCAGAAGAAGCCGCGGCCAGGTGCAGAAATCCGCAAGCATCAAAGACGCGTTGAGAAATGGCGCAAGTACCAAGGTTCATTGGATAATTAGATGAAAATTGCATGAAATGCATGTAAATAAAAGAAATTGCATATAAAAAGGCGAAGCATTTGCTTCGCCTTTTTGCTGCTCTATCTTTGTTTTTTTGGCAAGAGGGTGTGCAGGGATGTCTGCCTACTCTTGCTCCAGGAATTGATCCGCGCAATCCAGTGCTTTAGCACCATAGATCGTTGCCGGACCGCCGCCCATTGCAACGGCAACGCCAACGGCTTCCGCAATCTCCGCGCGGGTGGCGCTGGCGGCGACAGCCGCCTTGACATGGACAATCATGCTGCCTTCACAGCGCTGAGCAACAGCAATTGCCAAGGCAATCAATTCCTTTTCTTTCCGAGTCAATTCATCGGCTCTAACGGCGGATTGGTACATTTGCAAAAAATCCTTGCCAGTTTCGCCAATGCTTTGATACAATTTTTGACTTTCAGCCATCAGTTTTTCTGATTCTGCCTGATAGTCTGCCATAGTGTAAACCTCCTAGTGAATAATCACTTACTTGTTTGACACATATTATAACCGTTGAACCAGGGAATGAATACAATTTTACATTGATTCAATTCACAATTTACATTTCTTTTGCTAGTATTGGCTTAGGTGGCCCATGAACTTGGGCAATAGTTAATAATAGTGAAGTTTTGTTGCTTGACTTAAGCTTGGATTTCCATTGTACTGAGGAAGCGTCTGACAACTTTCAGGTCAGCGTCTGATATCTGCTCGCCCTTGTAGGCAAAAATAATGTCGTCATCATCAAGATCATGACCTGCGGCTTACGGGCAGTCTCACCATTAATCAGATAGTCCGTCGTGGTATCCAGAACGCTGGCTACAGCTTCAAGATTTGCGGCTGATGGTTCCTTGTGCTTCCAGTTGTAAAGGGTGTTTTTGCCTAGTCCCGCCCGGCTGTTTACTTCGGCAATCGACCAGCCCTTGTCCTTGGCCAGTTCTTTAATGCGGTAAAATACGCTCATTTTTCGCTCCTTTTACGATGCTATTTAGCAATAATTAGTCTTCGTACTAATTTTCTAGTATACTGGAAACGGCGTTTTTTCGCAAAAATTATTCTTTAGGCTAAAAAGGCTTTTTGGAGGCAATATGGATTATTTTACCAGTGGACGCTTTGCTAAGATCTGCAGCGTCACTAAGAAGGCTCTTTATCATTATGAAAAAAAGGGCTTGCTCAAGCCCACGCTAATCAGAGAAAATGGCTACCGCTACTATACTCTGGAACAGGCAGATAGGGTTGCAACGATTCGCCTGCTTGAGGGCTTAGGAAGCAGCCTGGATGAAATCCAGGCCTTTTTTGCCCTGACCAGCTTAGCTGAAAAAGACGCTTACCTGCACGAACAGCAAGCCCAGGTAAAGGAGAAGCTGGAACTTTTTCAAAAAATGGCTGAAAATCTGCATTTCCTGGATCAAAAGCTACATGACTACCAGAAGCTAGGGGAGGGGGAGGCAGGGCATGAGCAATTGCCTGCAGAATACTATTATGTTACGGCTTTTCAGCATAACGTCATTCTCAACCCAACGACTTCAGGGATCAAATATGGGGCACTTGTTGATGACTTTGCAAAGCCAGAAAAAATCAGCCGCTTTTTTAAAGCTACAGATCCCAAATCCAGCAACTATGTTAAGCCTGCCGGGCATTATGTCTATTTCTACCAGACATTGACCAATGATGAGATCCCGGCTTATGGCGCCAAAGCCCTCACAATCTTGCAGCAACAGGCAAAAATCGTGCCGCCAATCTATCAGGAAGACTTTAGCAGCGCTGTCTTAAATCAAGATGACCTGATCATCATGAAATTCTCTGCCTTGGTTGCTGATTAAGTGGTCCCCTTTTGCCATAAAAGAAAGGTGAGAGAGGAGGAAAGAGCTGCTAAAGAGGTGAATTACCAGCAATTGCTGAGACATCCAAATTTTGCGGACATCTAAGGCAGAAATAGAGCAGATTTCCTGCATCTAAAGTCATGATCAGAAGCAGGGCAATCACGATTTATGATAAGCGATTGCAAATTGCCGGCATCAAAGCAATAATAGCCATTCAATTTGGTCATGATTGGTTTTGACAGTCAAACTGTCAGCAAACCAGAGAAGAGTAACAAAAAACGTAACAAATAAGGAAAATCTGACCGACAAAATCCAAGCAAAAATCCAGTGATTTCGGGGCACTTATTGACTTTAGTCATTAAAATTATTGTTTTAATGACACAAAAATCAAGCATCTGCTTCCAGTTCTTTTTAGTGATCAATCTGAACCGCAAGGAGAGAGCAGACAAAACGCAGCCACTTCTGTGACTGCGTTTTAGTTTATTATTTCATACTGTACTGTTTTAAATTGGTTTAGTTGCTCTGCCTTGCTTTCCATTCATCACGCAAGAGCGCGTATTCATTCTGGTCATGGTAGCCATCGGCAAGCTTCAGGCGCTTTCTCTGCGTTCCTTCAAGGCACATGCCCGTCCGTTTGGCCACGCCATTGCTGCCAACATTGTCAGTCGCGCAGCGGACGACGATTCGGTGGAGATCATACTCTTCAAAGCCAATTTCAAACATCTTATCCAGCGACCTGGTCATCAAGCCCTGACCGCGGAAAGCTTCAGCCAGCCAATAGCCAACGTCTGCTTCCTCATTTAAGTGGTCGAATCCATTAAATGAGATCTTTCCGGCAAGCTGGCCTTGATACCAGATCAGCAAATCCAGGCCTTCATCAGCAGCAAATCTTTGGCGATCATGCTGAATGCTGGCAATCTCATCTTCTGCTTGCTTAACATGATCAACCCACGGCAGATACCGGCGTAAGCTCTCCCGGCTGCTAGCAATTGCGTCATATAGTGCCTCCGCGTCCTTAATCCGGGGGATTGCCAATTCTAAGTCTTCATCTATACGATAACTTAACATATACTCTCCTAAATTTCCGATCGTTACGGTATAATTGATAGTGTGAAAGCCTTTTCTTTTAGCTCAAATCCTGTTTTTTTGCCAATATTGTATCAGATGAATCCGACAAAGGCTACTTATTTCACGAAAAGTCGTAAGCTATCAGCTATAAGCTAAATGCAATGTTAGAAAGAGGAAGCGACATGAGAAACTCACTCAATAGAATCCTCAGCAACAAGTTGACGCAATGTGCCGTAACGTTTATCTTTATCTTTTTCAGCGGCAGCTTGGCATTCGCCGCCATTGCTGACGTCAAGCTGCTTGACCGGTCGCCGTGGACAGACATCTTGTGGGCAGCCGCGGCTTTTTTGATCGGGGTCGTCAACATGTCATTGCTGATTCATACGGTTGAAGAAGATGCTAGGAAGTCAGCATCAACCGCTAAAATACCTGCAGGCAAACGCCGGCAAGCCGTAGCACGCGAAAACTAAATAATAATAGCACCAAAAAGCGGCAATCTTGGATTCACCTGGTTGCCGCTTTTTTCTAGCAGTTAACTTTACATAATATATATTATACGCTCATTCATTTTCTGTTGTTTTTGGTCAGCTTGTCGTTCACCCGCTTCACCTCGCCTAGCTGCATCAGCCAGATGACTGCCCAGACTGCCGCGTAAACCACAAGGATGTCCAGCGGCAAAACTTTTAGCAAGTACTCTTGACTCATAATGCCAAACAGCCAGGTCACCGTTTCTACCACTGCCAAGATCAGCACCATATGCAGCAGCAATTGCAGTGCCAGATTCATTTTCAGGTTCAGCCAAATCGTCGATGCCAGTCCGCACAGACTGCCCAGCGTAACCGCGTAAGCAAAGACGTGCATGTCAACCCGTCCTTGGTCCAGCGACCAAAAGAACAAGGCAAAAAATGTGCCGAAGCCAATCCCGCTAATCATATATTTTATTGCCTTAATTAAGTATTTCATAGCTCGAAGACTCTTTCTTTGACGCCTTTCCAGTATTTGCGGCTGATGCTGATCCTGGTCTGATCTGCCAGCAAAGCCGTTTTGTTGCCTGACATGCTTGGTTCAACCTGCCGTAGATAATCCAGATTAATTACCGTATTGCGGGATACCTGCACAAAAGTTCGCGGAAGCTTATCCAATAATTCCTTAAGAGGCTTCCTGATCGTTAGCGGATCTTTTCCAACTGCGTTAGCGGATCTTTTCCAACTGAATGAATGTCCAAATAGTCGCCGAACACTTCAAAGTACTCGATCTCGTCAACAGCCAGCCGCTTCAGCCGGCCATTGGCCATGAAGCTCAGCTCGTTTTGATCCAAGTGGCTGATCTTCTTGGCCAAGCTTGTGATTTCTTCACCTAATTCAGAAGCCCGCAGGTCAATCCAGATCTCATTCTCTGGAACCGCGGGCTCCTTTTTAAAGCTGATTTTAAACATTTTTTCCTGTCATTATCCCTTCTTGCCTGACAGTGATGCTCGCATTAGACGCTTGCTGAGCAAAAGCAAAATCAAGCATAAGACTGCCAGCGATCCCAGGAGGATCAGGAAGTCCAGTTGAACATTCGTCAGCTGCCTGCCCAGATCGACCTTGATGCCAAAATACTTCAACAAATATTTTCGCGAAGACGACGGCAGCTTGTCAAGCAAGCTAGCAAACAAGACTTCCCGCATGCCAGCCGCGCTGTAGGTCAGCGGGAAAAACTGGATAATCTGGCGAACGACCTTGCTGACTTCGCCGATTGGCACGTAACCGCCCATCACGAAGCCAGCCATTGCACTGATTATGCCGGATACTGAACTCAAGGCAATCTGGCTGTTCAAGAAGCCGCCTATCAACAGATTGATTGCCGCGGCCAGGAAAGCCGTCACAAGGATAAAGAGCAGCATGACAGAAATTTGCTTGATTGTAAGGCTCTTCCCTTCTTCAAAGTGGAAATAGATCATGCACAGGGCAAAAACGAATATCTGCATGCACAAGGCTAGAAATGTTGCTGAGAAATAATAACCCAGCACGATTTGCTGATCAGACCTATCGGTCAGTGAAAAATCCAGAAACTTGTCTGCCAGCTTGTCTGAGATCATCTGTGAGATCATTGAGAATGAAGTCGTAATGGCCGTGACTGGGATCAAGGCGCCTAGCATCCACATGTCAGCAATCTGCGTCCTGTTTTCGATGCCTTTGAAGCCATCAATCAGGTTCTGGCGAATAAAGATCACGAACAGTCCAAAAACAATCAAAGACCCAAGCAAAGAAAAGAAGATATTGCTCTTGCTTTTGAAATACAGCAGCAGATTTCTTTTAGCTATGGCTAGCATCGTTGATCCTCCTCCCCGTTACCTGCAAGAATACCTCATCCATCCCGGCCTGCTCATAGCTGAACTCATCGGCCTTTGGCTGGTACTTGTTCAAAAGGTCGATCACTTCCTGATAGCGATCAATGACAAAGCCATAGCCCTTGTCGGGATCGAATTCATCGTAGCCAGCGGCAGCTTGCTTGAACCACAGCCGGTTCTTGCCAAACCTCTTTTTCAGCTCTTTGGCTGATCCTTGCGTCAGCAGCTCGCCCTGCTCAATGATATAGACGTAGTCAGCATTGTCCGCCTCATCTAGGTAGTGAGTCGTTAAAAAGATCCCAACTCCGGCTTCCTTCAGCCGACGCAATAATTGCCAAATTTCCTGGCGGGACTGCACGTCAAGGCCGGTTGTCGGTTCATCAAGAAACAGAATTTCCGGCTGATTTAGCAAGGCCCGGGCAATGTCGGCCTTTCGGCGCATCCCCCCGGAGAGCTCGCCATACTTCCGGTCCACGTAAGAGCTCAGCTTGAGTTCTCTGATCAAATCCGCGATCCGTCCTCGAGGCACGTCTTGGTACATGCTGGCGCGGATCTGCAGGTTCTCGCGGACCGTCAGTTCTTCATCCAGGACTCCTTTTTGAAAGACCATGCTGATTTTGACCTGCTGCTTGTGGATTTTGAATAAGTCTTCCCCGTTGTAGAGAACTTTTCCGCTGCTAGGCTGCAGGGTCTTGGTCAGCATCCTCATCGTCGTCGATTTTCCGGCGCCATTGGTGCCTAAGTAGGCAGTCAGTTTTCCGGCATGGATCTCCAAATTGACCTGGTTGACCACCGGCTTTTGCCCATATATCTTGGTCAAGTTACGGGCTTCAATTGTAGCCATCATGCTCACCTCCAGTGTTGGCTTCTAGTTGCTTTATTGCTAATCTCAGTATATGAGCATATTAAAAAAGATTCTAGATATTTGCGGTGAGTGGTCATTATTAGGCGACAAGACGCAAATAGCCTCTAAAAAGGCAGGCTCATGCACTTTTTAGAGGCTATTGCTTAATAAACTGGTCTGGATGATCCTTCAGTAGTTGGGTCAGCAAAGCCGATGCTTTCCTTTGTGTAAAGGCTTGGGTCAGCAATGATTCTGACGATCAAGTCGGCGGAACTCTTTCGGGACGCGGATACGCCGTAGTATGGCTCCCCTTTGTGGGTTACCGCGTATTTGACTTCATTTCTGTCATTGAGCCACGGAATCCGCAATATAGTGTAATCCAGATCGGAGTCTTCAATTGCTCTGGCAGAAACTACTTCTGGAGCACTATCAGTGACTTTGCCGCCAAAGCAGAAGTCACGGTTGAACTTGCCAAATGCCCCTTTGACTTCATCGTAAATGCCCAAGATATTGGATGAGATCAGCCGCTTTACGCCGGTTTCATCCATTGTCTCGATGATCTTTCTGGTCAATTCCGCATTTATGCCATGGTCAACGAATGAGACGTAGACGAGATCGCTGCCGGCAATGGCTTGCTTAAGTACGTCTGCGTGATTTGCATCCCCGTCGATGATGGTCACGGCTGGGTTTCCGGCTAGATTGCTGAGTCGGGCGGAATTTCTCAGGAGCAGGGTCAAATGCACGTCTGCTTGTTCTTGCAAGATTCTCTCAGTTGCCAGACGGGCGATTTGTCCATTCGCGCCAATAATCGTTACTTTCTTAGTCATGATCTTTTCCTTTCTTTAAAAAGTCACGCGAGGCACAATGCCTCTCACGCCTTGTTGTCTTTGCTTGCGTTAATTTCTCAGGGCCCGCAGGCTTGCGCCAAAAATAGACTCAATCGCTGCTGGATCCCGGTGGGAGAAAAACTGGCTTTCATTCTTATCCAGGGTCTTCAGCAAGCTCATTTCCGCGTCAGTCAATTCAAAGTCAAAAATGGCAAAGTTTTCAGCCATTCTTTCATAATGGACTGACTTTGGAATGACAATGATTCCTCTTTGCAGGAGCCAACGCAGGATAACCTGGCCATTGCTCTTGCCATACTTTTGACCGATCTGCGCGATTTGTTCATTGGTGAAGATACCGCCCTTGCCTTCGGCAAACGGTGCCCAAGCTTCGACAGCAATCCCTTCCCCTTGCATGAAGGCCGCTTCGCAGGCTTGCTGGTACCAGGGAGAGACTTCGATTTGGTTGACTGCTGGCTGCACTCGGCTCATCAATTCCAGATTCTTGATCTGATCAGCGTAGAAATTGGATACGCCAATTGACCGGATCTTGCCGGCGGCTTGTGCTTCTTCAAGGGCCCGCCAAGCTCCCACGACATCGCCATATGGTTGATGGAGCAAGTATAAGTCCAGATAGTCCGTGCCAAGCTTATTCAGAGAATCGTCAATTCCTTCCTTGGCTTTCTCATAGCTGGCATGGTCAACCCACAGCTTGGATGTTACGAAAAAGTCTTCACGTGGCAGGCCTGACTTGGCAATCGCCTTCCCTACGGCTGCTTCATTGCCATAGGCTGCTGCCGTGTCAAAGAGGCGGTAGCCGACTTCAATGGCTTGGCTCACTGCTTGCTCGGCAAGGCTCAAGTCATTGATTTGAAAGACCCCAAAACCAAGTTGGGGCATTTTGTTCCCATCATTTAATGATACGTATTGCATTGCTTATTTCCTCCTGCTGCTGAGAATTGATTGTTTGTTGCTTGACGATTATCAGTATAGATGAACAAGCGGAACCTGAAAAATGCCGCTTGTTTATGTCAGTATGCGTTTGATGTATACTTGAATTAACGCGAAAGGCTTTGGAAAGAAGGAAGCACGATGATCGATCCACAATTATGGCTGGAATTGGCTACTTTTGCCAAGACTGGCACTTTAAGCAAGACGGCAGAAGAGCTGCACCTGACCCAGCCGACGGTTACCCGGGGGATGCAAAAGCTGGATGAGCTGCTGGCTACCCCGCTTTTTGACCGGACTGGCAACCGGATCAAGTTAAATGACACCGGCAAGTTGGCCGCAGATTATGCAGATAAGCTGCTAAAAGAGGAAGCACGCGCGGTCAGTGCCATCCGCAATTTTGGGAGTCAAACAGGCAATTTCTTGCTGGCGTCAGTCGCGCCAGGTCCTTTGCTTTTAGCCAAGTCTTTGGCTAACCCAAGCGACATCCACTTTCAAGATCAGCTTTTGGCGGAAGAGCAGATTACCGAAACGCTGACTGACTATCAAGCTACTGTCGCAATCGGCACGCGGGAAATCCAAACTGACCAGCTGGAATCGATCTATTTGGGCAAAGAGTGGCTTTTTGTTAATCTTGATAAGTTTATGCCGCTTGCTGTTCGCAACTCTGTCAGCTTTAAGGAACTGGCCAATACCAGCTTTTTAGTTTTGCAGGATATCGGGCCGTGGAAGCAACTGGCAGAGGGATGCATCCCCAACGCGCACTTCCTCTATCAAGACGATCTTAGTGCCTTGAATGAGCTTTCACGCTACTCAAACTTTCCTACTTTTAGTTCCAATATCACTGACTCTCTCAAGATACATGATCGTGATGACCAGCGACTGACCATCCCGATTGTTGATCCAAAGAACCAAATCGATTTCTACGCAATCTATTTAAAAGAAAACCGATCCCGCGTCAGACCGTTTATCCGAAAAATGATCGACAGCTGGTCTAAGCTGGATAAAACGAAATAAAAAATAAGCATTGCCTGCTTCTTGCAGACAATGCTTATTTGCTTGTGCTAGAAATTGTCTTACTGAACGTTAACGCTGACTGTGGTATCAGTTGAGGTCTCATTGCTTCCCGCGTCAGGAGCCGCTTGTCCGTTGCCGGAAGGGATCTTAACAACTGGGACTTTCACGTTGCCGGCTTTAACGAACAAACCCACCCCGATTGAATAGTAGTAGCTGTTCTTGATCTTGCGCTTGCCGCCATACACCGTGACATAGCCTTTATTATGCAAAGTACCAGAGTACTTGCGCCGATTGCCCTTACTGGAGTAAATATAGGCATTATGCTTGAGCTGGCAATCAACGCCGACTACATTCTTGTAAGCCACAAATTTGTTCTTGCCGATCATGATCAGCGGACGGTTGTTGACAAAAATCAAGGTGCTGTAGCAACCAACAGCGGAACCGGCAATAATCTTCTTATCCTTAGTCCGCTTGCCATTTTGATCATAAACGTAAGTATTGATCATCGCATTCTTATAAAATGGCTTGTCCGTGCTTGCGCTGGTTTTAGTAGCTGCCGGCAGGACAAAAATCAGTGCTGATAAGAAGCTAAATGCCGCGGCGATTCTGATTGTAGCTTTCTTCAATTTCTATGCACCCTTCTTTAATTAGTCTTCGATCGCGATCGTCGTGATAACTACGTCTTCAAGTGGCTTATCGTTGCCGTCCTTTTCTACCTTGGCGATTTCGTCAACCACGTCCATGCCATCAGTTACTTGGCCAAAAACAGTGTGCCGGTGGTCAAGCCATGGCGTACCGCCTTGCTTGTAGGCCTTGATGATTGGCTCTGGGAACTTGGCCTCGCGCAATTGGGAAATGAAACGCTTTGGCATGTTCTTGTTCTGCACGATGAAGAACTGTGAACCGTTGGTGTTGGGACCAGCGTTCGCCATTGACAAGGCACCACGCAGATTGAACAAGACGTTTGAGAATTCGTCCTCAAAGGCATGGCCCCAGATGCTTTGACCACCCATGCCAGTACCATCTGGGTCACCACCTTGGATCATGAAGTCGCTGATCACGCGGTGGAAGATCACGCCGTCGTAGTAGCCCTTCTTGGCAAGGCGCACAAAGTTTTCAACCGTCATTGGCGCCTCCTCAGGGAACAATTGAATGTGGATGTCGCCGTGGTTGGTTTTAATGATTGCCTTAGGGCCCTTGGCGTTTTCCAGGTCAAGTTGTGGGTAAATTTCTTTATCAGACATTTTTGTACTCCTTGTTTAAAATCTACTCGAAATTGGCGGTCCGCTTTAAAGCGATTTATTCGCCTTCAGATATTCTATTTTATCATATATCCAGCCTAACCGGATTGAACCGCGTTCAACTTTTTTGTCAAGGTGACCGTTCAGCTTCATGATCTGCTTTTTCTGCTTACTAAAGGACTCGATAACAAAAATAAGCCTAAAAACGGCTAATGATCACCGCTTTCGGGCTTATTTTGCTATTTACCATATTGATCTGAGCTTGAGACTTTACTTGTCTTCTAGAATAGTCACGTCTGCAAAGTTGTTCATCAGCCACAGGCTGCCAAAACAGAAGATCACGTTGAGCAAGTAAACAAAAATATCCCAAAAAATCACTGAATTGCTTACCATTTCTATGATAATCAGGCCAGTTGTAAGTATAAAATTGCTCAGCGGCAACCAACGCAAATCAAAGAAATTGGCTCTAAAGTTCTGGCCGAAATCATTGCCAACTTTAAAGAAATGATGCAGTCCACCCACGCTGGCCCTAGCCAAAAAGGCTGCAACAAGCGTTGCTAGGAAAACCACAAAACGCACGCCAAACTGCTTTCTTGGTGCAAAAAAACCGTAAATGAACATGCAGAGATATGCGGTTGAGACCAATTTCCCACAGTTGCTGATCATTGGCCCCAGTTGGTTCAAATGCTTGAGCAAGCGGATCTGCTTCCCCGTCATCTTGTACCTTTTCTGCTGCTTGCTTTCATTTCTGTTCTCGCTTGGCTCCTTGTCGCTGCCATTGTACATGTTGACTCAAACTCCTTCTATCTATTGGTTTATTTTTCCTCTCATTTCCATCATATAAAAGCGCATCCCCCTTTGGCAAGCCTTCCCCAAAAAAGATGCGTGAAGATCCTTAAGCTGTTTAAGCTTTTTCGGTACCGGCGGCAATTTGCTGCTTCAGCAGCTCGTTCTGGCGGACGAATTCATCAACCAACGGGTCGCCCTTGGCTACCACATGTTCAAATAGATTCAGGACATTGGCCAGCTTTGGGTCAATCTCGCTCTGCTTGCCTTTCGGCGTCAGCATGATGTACTCCGTCCCCGTATCAAGGCGCGCGCCGGTCTCCAAATCAGTCATGCCGTTAAAGTCATACTCGCAGTGCTTTCCGTCAAAAAGCTCTTCCGTGCTGAAAAGGATGATCAGGGTCCTTCCCTCATGAGATGGTCGGTCGTTCAGCCACATCCAGTCCCGGCAGTATCTGATCAGCTTGGCAATATGATCATCCTGCATGTCGCTCACGTCGGAGAGCCCTAAGAGCAGGTCATAAAAGACCATCTGCTCTTTGCCAGAGGCATACACGTTCATCCGCAGGCAGTGAATCCAGTCCTGTCCACTTGGAATGTCGACCCGGCGGATATTTTCAACTGCCGCGATTTCCCGGTCTGGAAAAATTCTTCCCAAAAGATCCTGACAGCGGACTGGGTCACTTAATACCTGACGGGCAACTTCAGCTCTGCTGGGCTGCCGGCCTTGATCAGCGTTTTCGCTCATACTTGCGCCTTCCTTTTCATCTTATTCTGCAATATTTCCTATTTGTCTCTGATTCCAGTTATTTTTATTGTACAACTAGCTGGCTGATGCCACAAAAAAGAACAGCCGTCTTAGCAGACGACTGTTCTTTTATCTCGTGCGGCCTTGGATTTCACGTAAAATCTGCCGCAAATAATTCTGATTTTAAAGGAAATATTAACAAGCAGCGTCTTAGCTCAAGTCTGCGACGTACTGCTGGAGATTCTGCAGAACCTGCTTGATGTTCTCATCTGACGCCGCATAGGACAAGCGAACATAGCCTTCTGAACCGGCACCAAAGACGGAGCCCGGAATCAAGCCAACCTTGGCCCTCTTAGCCACATCCTTGGCAAAGGCAAAGTCATCCGTTCCAAACTGGTCTGGAATCTTGGCAAAAATATAGAACGCGCCTTGTGGCACGGCCATCTTAAAGCCAAGCTTGGTCAAGCCAGCAACCATCAAATCGCGCCGGCGGCGGTATGCTTCCCGGAAGAGCTTTGAATCGTCTCGCCCATTTGTCAAAGCCTCAATTGCAGCGTCTTGGGCAATGTTGTCCACGCAGGTAACCATGAAGCTGTGAGCCTTAGCCACTTGCCTCAGCAAGCCCGCTGGCCCAGCCAGGTAGCCCAGGCGGTAGCCGGTCATAGCGTGCGACTTGGACAAGCCGCTGATCAGGAGAACTTGATCAGGGATGAGGGTTGCCAGAGAATAATGCTCTTGGTCATAAGTCAATTCACTGTAGATTTCATCCGTAATTGCTAAAATGCCATGCTTCTTCAAGACCTTGGCCAAAGCTTCCAGTTCTGCCTTGGTGTAGGTCCGGCCTGTTGGATTGCATGGGTAGTTCAGCACAATGGCCTTGACCTTTGGACCTTCTTTGGCAATTTCAGCTTCAAGGCGCTCAGGAGTAAGCAGGAAGCCGTCAGCGGAAGTATCGATCATCACGACTTCCCCGCCAGCCATCTCAATATTGGTGAAGTACAAAGAGAAGACTGGAGTTGGCACCAGCACCTTGTCGCCTGGATTCAAGAGTCCGATCAGGGCTGCCGTAATGGCTTCGGTTGCCCCATCAGTGACGATGACCTCAGTTTCCGGATCATAATGCACGCTTCTGGTATCTTCCAGATATGAACTGATTGCTTGGCGCAGGGCCAGCTTTCCTTTAGATGGCCCATAGTGCGAGTCGTTGTTTTCAATTCCGCGGATCGCGGCTTGCTTGACGTGCTCTGGAACGGAAAAGTCAGGTTCACCCAGGGTCAGCTTGATGATCCCGGGGATAGCGGAAATTTCCTCGTCAAAAGCCCGGATCGCCGAAGGGGCAATCTTGGCCAAGTTTTGGTTGCCTAAGCTTTGCAAATTTGGATTCAATTCTGGCATATTGCGCTTTCTTTCCTATTACAAGATATTTTCCAAGCCAACTACAAGCTGATCCAGCTCGCCGACCCGTTCCAGGGCTACCTTGACCCCGCTCATGAAGGAGCCGCGGTCAAATGAGTCCTGGCGGATGGTCAAAGCTTCACCCTTGCCGCCGAAAAGCACCTGCTCATGAGCGATGTAGCCTGGCAGACGAACGGCGTGGATCTTAATTCCCTGATAATCGCCACCGCGGGCGCCAGCCAGGCTTTCAGTCGTATCAGGGGCGGTTTGGTGAGGCTCACGGACTTCCGCGATCATTTTAGCAGTGCTCAAGGCCGTGCCGGATGGGGCATCCTTCTTGTCCTCATGGTGCATTTCGATGATTTCAACGTCTGGAAAGTACTTGGCTGCTTCCTTGGCAAACTTCATCAGCAACACGGCTGACATGCCAAAGTTTGGCGCGATCAGGCCGCCCAGATGCTTTTTCTTGGACAAGGCCAGCAATTCGCCTTCTTGCTCGTCAGTCAAGCCAGTCGTGCCGACTACAGGGCGAAAGCCATGTTCTAAAGCAAACTTGACATTCCCATAAACAGCTGACGGCACCGTGAAGTCTACCCACACATCAGCGATCCCAGCTGGAATGTCTGCTCTGTTGGTAAAAATTTTCGCCGCTGCGGGCAGCTGGTAGTCTTCCGGGTTCTGACTCTTCAAGGTATGCGCCAAGCCCGCCGTGATTTCAAAGCCTGGCAAACTGTTGACCAAGTTAACGGCTTGCTGGCCCATTGACCCAGCAAAACCAGCAATCAATACTTTTGTCATTATGCAATTTCTCCTAACTCAAGTGGCAGATTCTTTGACAGGGCATCCGCTGGCAAGCCAAGAGCCGCAGCCAATTGTTCTTTGTCTTCATCGTCCAGTGGCAGAATCGGCAGCCGGCAGCCGCCAACGGCAAAGCCTTGGGCGTTCAAGACTGCCTTTACAGGAGATGGTGACGGGAACATGAACAAGGCGCTCATCCGCGGGGTCAGCCATCTTTGCAGCCGACCAGCTGAAGCATAGTTGCCCGCGTACAGGTCATCATACATCCGGCGCATCTTCTCGCAGTAAACGTGGGTAGCAACGGAAATGACGCCGTCTGCGCCGAGCACGCGAGCCGTCAGGGCTTGAGCATCTTCGCCGGTGAAAAGGGCAAAGTTGGCTGGACGCTTGTCAACGATCTCTTCGATCTCTTCCAAAGAGGCACATTGCTTGATCCCTGCAATGTTAGGGTGCTGAGCCAGTTCAAGAATGGTTGAGACTTCCATCTTGACGCCTGTTCTGCCGGGGATGTTGTACATGATGACTGGGATGTCGACATTGTCAGCCACGGCCGTGAAGTGCGCCTTCATGCACTTTTGGTTTGGCTTGTTGTATGGCGGAACCACAACCAAAGCATAGTCGATCCCAGGAATTTGTGCAACTTCTTGGGTAAAGGCAATAGTTTCAGCGGTGTTGTTTGAGCCAGTCCCGGCAATTACGGGCACGCAGCCGCCAACGATCTTGCCAAATTCAGTGTAGAGCTGGATCTTTTCATCATGAGTCAGGGTTGGGGTTTCACCCGTGGTCCCGCCGATAACGAAGCCGTTGCATCCCTGGTCAATCAAGCGGTTGGTCAACTGTGCCAAAACCTTGAAATCGATGTGGTTGTCCGCGTCAAATGGGGTAATGATGGCCGTAAGCAAGTCAGAATCTTGTAATTGATTGTTCATTTGTCTTTCTCCTAGCGTATCTGCTTTTCGCTGTTGTGCTTTCTTAATATTTACTGTCGTACTGTTGTTAGTAGCGCTTTACTGGTCCATCCGGTAGTTCAAAAAGCCGTTGATGGCGGTCACGCCCTTATAGATGGCTTCCTCTTTGGGCTTGAGAGTGGCTGAGTGAAGCGATGAATCATCGTCAATTCCCAGCCAGAACATGGTGCCTGGGAACTTGGCAAGCAGGAAGCCGAAGTCTTCACCCGTCATTGCTGGCTTGGTTTCGATGAACTCAACGTCTGGCTCCCCCTTCATGTAATTAATGAAGTTGGCGGTCAATTCCGGGTTGTTTTCTACTGGCCAATAGCCGCCTTGGTTAAGCCCCAGGTCCACTTTGACCCCAAAACTGAGCTCAATTCCGTGACAGATCTCAGCCAGCCGCTGGTCGATCAGCTCGATCATCTTTTGCGTCAGCCCCCGGATCGTGCCTTCGATGCGGGCATGATCGGCAATCACGTTGCGAATGCTGCCAGCTTCTACCTTGCCCAAGGTCACAACCCCGCTTTGAATCGGGTCGATGCTGCGGGAAATGATGGTCTGTATCTGCATGATCAAGGCTGCCGCGGCAACGACCGCGTCTTTGGCCTGATGCGGAAAGGCTGCGTGCCCGCCTTTGCCCCAAACATCGATATTGACTTCCGTCGTGCCCGCGAAAAGGGTGCCGTTCAAGCAGCCAATTGCTCCTGCTGGCAAGCCGGGATTGTCATGAAGCCCATAAAACTCGTCTGGCTTCCATTCTCCTGAGAACAAGCCCAGTTCATATGCCCGCTTGCCGCCGCTTTCGCTCTCTTCAGCCGGCTGGAAGAAAAACAGCAGATTGTCTTTTGGCTGATGCTCACTAAAATAGCTCAATACGCCCAGGGCGACGGTCATGTGGATGTCGTGCCCGCAGGCATGCATCACATGGGGATGCTTGGATTTAAATGGCAGGCCGGTTTCTTCCTCAACCGGCAGAGCATCGATATCCGCCCGGTAGCCAATCGTGCGCTTGGGCTGACTCCCCTTGACCAAGACCAGGAGGGCGGTTGGCAATTCTGCTGGCTCTCTAATGGTCAGGTAGTCCTGCTTCATCTGCTTGATCACGTCTAATAAGTAAGCGTGGGTTTCCTTTTCCTGCAGGGCCAATTCAGGGATCTCATGCAAGTGGCGCCGGATCTGAATCAGCTCTTCTTCCGTCAAAGCTGCCATTTCAAAAACTTCCTTAATATTGCTGAACTTCTTCTGTCATCCTTAAAGCTTGCGCAGGTCTTCTTCAAGACCGGTCTTGCTTTCCGTCTTTTCATCGACTTGCTTCAAGACTCTGGCTGGCACGCCGCCGACCACCGTGTGCGGGGCCACGTCCTTGGTAACCACCGCACCAGCAGCCACCACGGCGCCTTCGCCGACATGAACGCCTTCAAGTACGACCGCATTGGCCCCGATCAGGACGTCGTCGTCCACGCGAACCGGCTCAGCGGATGCTGGCTCAATTACCCCAGCTAAGACAGTGCCGGCACCGATGTGGCAGTTCTTGCCAACGATTGCCCGGCCACCAAGCACGGCGCCCATGTCAATCATTGACCCTTCGCCAATTTCTGCCCCGATATTGATTACGGCCCCCATCATGATGACGGCATTGTCACCGATCACGACTTGGTCGCGAATAAAGGCACCTGGTTCGATGCGGGCATTGACTTCCTTGATGTCAAGCATTGGCACGGCAGAGTTGCGCGCGTTGTTCTCAACCCGGACGGAAGCAAAGTCACCCTTGTGCTCCTCAAGGAAAGGCTTGAGATCCTTCCAGTCCCCGAAGACCACGCCGGTCTTTGCCTCTACAAAAGGATCCGTGCCTTCTGGAAAGCTCAGCTGATCCAGTCCTTCACCGCGCAGGTAAACCTTGACCGGAGTCTTCTTTGGCGCGGAGCCAATGTAGTTGATGATGCTTTGTGCGTCTAATTCTGCCATTTTGTTAACCTCTTTCAAATTTCCATTTAATTTGGGAGCGCCCGCGAAATCGACAAATAAAAAGCCCCGGGTTGCTTACGCAATCTGGAGCTTGAATAAATTCATCATTAAATCCGTCAATTGCAAGCGCAACGCAGGTAAATTCCCTGCGACAGTCTGCAGCTTCTTCAACTGCAACCCAGCCAATTTGCCCTAGCCATCTCGACAAACGCTTCGGCAACCGCCCCTTTCACGTGGGGTCAAAACCTGGCCGGCTCTCCCGCGCTACTGATGTTGGCTGCGCCTCTTCAATTGCCTACAGTCTAGTTTAATTTTGTGAGCTTGTCAATGTATTTTTCATGCCTTTTTAATAGCACGTGTAATTTTTCCCTTGCAGAAAAAATATTTACCTGGCAAGATCCCAATCCTGGAGCGGATCGCGGCGGATTTCAACCTGATGAATTGCAGAATATATTTTGCAAATTAGAAAAAATCATGCTATTGTCCTACATAGCTTAAAAGTTAATTAAAGTCTTTTTGAACTAAGGAGTGCTTTTCACATGAAAGTTGTAAAATTCGGGGGCAGTTCCTTGGCCAGCGGTCCTGCCGTTGCCAACGCCCTCAAGATTATCACCAGTGATCCAGAACGGCAGATCGTAGTAACTTCTGCGCCCGGCAAGCGTCACGCTGGCGATATCAAGGTTACCGACCTATTGATCAGATATGCCAACCAGATCATTGGCGGAGAAAACGCCAGCGCTACGGTTGAGGAAATCTTCCAGCGCTATGTGGAAATTGGCCACTACTTTGGCGTAGAAGAAGGCAATATCTCACATCTGCGCGATATTCTGCTTTCCCTGCCAAATGGCAACTATCCAAACAACGAATACCTGATGGCCGCCTTCAAGGCCCATGGCGAATGTCTGAATGCCCAATTGATCGCCATCATCTTGAACGAGCAGGGCGTAAAGGCCCGCTTCGTTGATCCAAAAGCCGCCGGCTTGACGGTAACTGGCTCACCCAACAATGCGTCTATCGCTCCAGAAAGCTACCAAGCCCTGGAGAACTTTGAGTATGAGCCTGACGAAAAGCTGATCTTCCCTGGCTTTTATGGCTATACCTTGGCTGGCCACATTGCTACTTTCTCCAGAGGCGGCTCTGACATTACCGGGGCTATTCTTGCCCGGGGCTTCCATGCCGATCTCTATGAGAACTTTACCGACGTTGACGCGATTTTCTCCGCCAACCCAGCCGTAGTCGACCACCCGCTGCCAATCCAGACCATGACTTACCGGGAAATGCGGGAACTGTCTTACGCTGGCTTTTCAGTCTTTCATGATGAGGCCTTGATTCCTGCTATCCAGGGGCAGATCCCAATCAACGTCAAAAACACCCAGCACCCTGAAAAACGTGGGACCATGATCGTTCCGGAAAAGCACTTCAAGCCTGAACATATCATGACTGGGATCGCGTCCAGCAAGCACTTCGCGGCTCTTTACCTGCACAAGTACCTCATCAACAAGGAAGTTGGCTTTACCCTCCGGATTCTGAACATCCTCAGCAAATATGGCCTTTCCTACGAACACATGCCAACTGGGATTGACGATTTGACCATTATCTTTGACAAGAATAAGCTGAGTGATGAAATCATCGATTCAGTCTGCGATGACATTCAAACTGAAATCAATCCTGACCACCTGGAATGGATCAACGACTACGCCATTATCATGATCGTTGGCGAAGGCATGAAGAATCATATCGGCGTCATGCGCGATATTGCCACTCCAGTCGCTGCCCAAGGGATTTCCCTGCGCATGGTCAACCAAGGCTCATCAGAAATCTCGATCATGATCGGGACGACCACTGAAGACGCTGACCGGGCGGTTAAGGCGATCTACGACTACTTTTTCAAGCGCTAAAGGAGACAATTATGACCAAGCTTTTGAAGGTTCACGGCTCACAAAATCAATTTTTCATCTTGGACCAAACCGTGCTCAAGCAGCCATTGAGCGACGCAGAGCTTAAAGCACTGACGATCAAGCTGACTGACCCGGAAACGGGCCTTTTAGGCGGTGCTGACGGCGTTCTGGCAATCAGCCAGTCTGATCATCCAGGGGTGCTCGGCAAGATGCGGGTTATCAACGCCGACGGCAGTGAGGCTTCAATGTGCGGCAATGGCTTGCGCACCGTGGCCCGCTACTTGTCCGAAAAGACCGGCCAGGACCAGTTCAAGGTTGAAACCATGTATACGGATCTGCAAGTCCGCCGCCAGCCTGATTTTGCCCCTGGCGTGCCAGCCATGGCGGTCGAGATTTCACCGGTCAAGTTTGCCAAGGAAGACCTGCCTTTTGACAACCTGGGCCATGAACGCCTTTTAGACACTTTGGTCCCAGAATTCGTTCCCGGCTGGAAGTTCAGTGCGCTTGCCGTGCCAAACCCGCACTTGGTCACCTTCATCAAGCAAGCTGAGCTGACGAGCCCGGTCTTGGGCGAACTGGGGACTTACCTCAACGGCACCAACCCTTACTTCTCCGATGGCGTCAACGTCAATTACGTCGTCATCCGCGGTGAAAATGAGCTCTTCGTCCGCACCTTTGAAAGAGGGGTTGGCTTCACCAACGCTTGCGGGACGGGGATGTCGGCCAGCTCACTGGTCTTTGCCCTGACCCACCCTGATTTAGGTCATTTCAATCAGCCAATCACCGTCTTTAACCCTGGCGGCATGGTTAAGACCATCTTACATAACGAAGATCACAAGTATTGGATCGAATTGATCGGCAACGCGACTGAAACCCATGAAGTGGAGATCGCGGAAGCTGACCTGCATCATGCCCGCGTCGATCAAAATGCGGCTAAGATCACGGAAACTAGCGAACAGGCTGCCTACATGAGCTTCGTCGATCAGTTGCCTGCAATCCGTTAAGCCTTAGCCAAACTATTTACATAACAATAATTATGATGGAGGATATCCAACTTACTGGATATCCTCTATTTTTTATGTTTTCTTTTATTTTAGATAAAGCTTTTAGCCTCCTTTTCAGTTGCCGTCTCCTGCTTGACCAGCCGGCACTTTGCAAGCAGCTGCCGCAGGTATTTCTTCTTAAAAGGATCATCTTCCAAGGTGATGGCCGGCGTCAGGTACTTTCTGCAGACCGTACGGTTTCCCTGCAAGAAGGCGGCACACTCTTCTTCAGCCATGCAAAAAACGGCTGGATGGTCGATCAAGCGCTTGAGCATCAGCAGCGCGTCGGCGCTGGCCAATTCATCAGGCAGATTGACAAGCTCATGCCAAAGCTTGAAATCAGTCTCCCGCTCGCCATCCTTGCTGGCAAGCGACTGCTGGATAAAGCTCTCTGTCAAGCTGCTTGGCACCAGTTCTTGATAATAGATCCGGTAGCTCAATAAGTAGCGGTCTTCCGCCGCAATCAGTCCACTCTTGAGCATTTGCTTGATCCGGCTTTCAATCATTTGATTGCTAAAAAGACGGAAGTGCTTGTCATAAGCAGTCGGATGCAAGTCATCGTAAAAGTCAATGGACAGATCGCGCAGAATCTTAACTACGTTCTTAGCCGTAATACGATATTCGTTGGTCATGGCCAGCTTGGCAATGGCAACAGCCACGATGTCCCCAAGCAATTTGTGCTCAGAGAGCTGCTTGGCGATTTTGGTCTCCCAGCTCGCTTCTTCGGACAAGCATCTGGTCAGAAAGGCCTGGCAGCTATCCACTGCTTGCTCATCAAGCGCAAAGGTGACTTGATATGCTTTCCCCGACTTTCCCGTGGCAGTCACCTGAATCTGGTCCTTGGCCTTCAAGTACCTGCTGGCTGCTTGCAGGCCATCAGCACTGCAACAGTCCAGAAATTCCTGATACTGGCTGCATTTCCGCAAGGTCTGCTCAAAATTTTCGAGCATCTTGACCTTTTCTGGCGCCAATTCAAATTGTCCACTGGCTAAATCCAGGTCGACATAGCTGCAGGGCTCTGCGTGCTCCCAATTGGCAAAGTCTTGGAAATAGTCAGCCATAATCCTGGCCTGTTCTTGCGTCAGCGAATCCAGCAGCTGAAATTGCTCAGGCTGAACTGGAAACTGCAGATAAATCCTGCCGCGACTAAGACGACATTTGCCCGCCTTAAGTTCTGCTGACTGCTTGAAGAAGGAAATGAGGCGCTCTTGGTCTAAGAGCTGATAACAGATCCAGCGCTTGAGCCGTTCGGGCGTAATCATCTGCTTGGCCGCTTCCGTATCCAATAGCGGCCAGGCCTTCTCAAGGCCAGTCAGCAGATCTTTGGATTGGCTTAAGAATTCTGCCGTCATCTTGAGCAATTCTGCTTCTCCATAGTCTTGGGGCACGATATTTTCAACCAGGTCGTCTTTCAGGTTCGCCAGAGCGTCATCAAGCAGTCGAGGATCAGAGCTCTTGGCAATTTTGAAGCGTGACTCTCTAAGCCGGAATTTGGCCTCTGGTTCGGCTATAGCCTCAATTGTCAGCTGCGTCTCATCTTCCCATGCCGTCAGCGGTGCTAATCCATTGATTTTTATCCTGCCAAGCCGCTGACGGACGTATTGCAAGGGTTCAATCTGCCTCTTTGCAAGCAGGCTTAACTCGCCAGTTGCTTTCACCAGCAGCTGGCAGCTTTGAAAATCATAGCGCATCTTGTCTTTCCCCTTCCGGTAGATATGACAGTCCTGTTCTTCCAGATCAGGATACTCGAGGTAAATCCTTCTGAGCATGGTGAGCTTGTCAAAGCCAATCTGCTTTGCCGAGGCCAGCCGCTGGCGGATTTTTGCGAGCATTTTCGCGTGCATGTGCCGGCTTTCTTTAGCTTTAGGTCCACTGAAATCCAGATTGATGATGCTGCCATCCGGTGTAACCACGGCTTCCAAGCCTAAAAGCGGATCATCGGTCACTAGATCAATCATATAGTTTCCAGCATTCGACTTGCGGCACTTGATCTTCGTTGGATCGATAGCCAGCTCATTCTCATATCCATTCAGCAGATCAAGGGCGATGAGTACTGCGCCTTTTTCTGAAATCAAGCTTTTCCCTCCTTTCGTTTGCCGCATTTTCAGTCCTGTGTTTTGTCCGGATGGGTTCTCAAGAAGTCGTTAAACTGCTGGTTGAGCCGCTGCGCCATTTCTTCCGCTGGCTGCATAATCTGCTTCAGCACCTTCTGGCTTTTGAATGGATTGCTGCCATCTGGTTCAATCATGACCAGCATGCCTTCCATAAAATCGCGTTGAGCTTCTTTTGGCTTACGCTGCTCATCCGCTCTATGCAGCTTGATCGTCACGCTGCTTGCCTTTGGCATGACCAGACAGGCCATTACCGCCGAAAATTTCCGGGTAGCTGAACTGAAGCTCACTCTCGGCTTGACCCACACGTAGATGCGCTCATCCGGCTTGATGCCGGCTTTGCGCGCGTCTTCGCGCAGCTGGGAGACAAGGCAGTCTAAATCATCAGTCATGGTTGCGTCGCTTTTTATCTTGCTCATATTTTTCTCCTTCGTGAGTTCGATTATCAAGATTGATCGGTTTACGCAACACATTAAAATACAGATATCTCAGTCTTGTCCACTCACTGCACAAACGCTTTCAACGGCGCTGCTGTCAGCTTCCTGCAGATTAGCTCCAAATGAGAAATGGCTCTACGACGGCATTTTCACTGGAGGATCTTGTCAAAAAAATTTAGATAGCATCGATGAAATTCAGCAGATCCCGAGGCCGGCGCACGCAGAAAACTTCATCTGCATATTGAGCATATTCCGCGAGAACCGAGTCCCCCGTATTCCATTTATTTGTTTGTTCCGTGTTCAGCCAGTACGTTTTCTTTGCCCTTCGGCTGATAGTCTTAAAAGTCTCCGCTTCAGTGGGCCGAAAGTTGTTTCTAGCGTCGCCTATCCAGATCACGATCGTCTCTCGGGTAAACTCTGCCAAATATTCCTGCCGCAGTTCGCGCAAGGGCCGCCCATAGTCTGAATAGACGCCATGGGTAGGAATCGTATTCAGGACCTTGTGCAATGCCTTATCTGCATTTGGCTGGTCAAACAGCTTGGAAATGTCAAAAAGCGAATTGACAAAGGCAAAAGATTTGCATCCCCCAGCAAAAACGTCCTTCATAAAAAACATAAAAGTCAGCATCATCTCGCTGGCCTGGCGGCAAGAGCCGGAAACGTCAAGGAGCATGACAATCTTGCTTTTGCTTCTTCTCGGCTTGACATAGGCCAGCTCGATTGGAATTCCTTCAGTGCGGCAGGCCTTTTTGCAGATTTCTGCTACATCCAGCCGCTGCTTTTGTCTGGTCCGGATTCTTCGCAAAAAACGGGTCTTGAGCTTGCGGGCATTCTTCAGCAGATAGTCGCGAATTTCTTCTTGCTCTGACAGGGACAGACTGTTGAAGCTCTTGTCCAGCAAGGCGTTTCCCTGGCCAAGAGAGAGCACGCCGCAGCGCCCTTCATTTAAGGCATTGCGGGAATGACGGCTCTGGGTTTTGACAATTGCCCGCTGGCTGATGCTTTCGCCCGTCAGTCCGCTAAGCAAGTTGTCCATTTCCTGCTTGGCTTGCTTGACCGAATCTGCCAACTTGTGTTCTTGCGTCAGGATTTCCATGCGTCTGGCATCGTTTTCCGCGATCTGCCGCGCAAGACGGCGGCGCTTTTGCTGGAACTGGTCCAGCAGCTTGACCTGCTTTGCGATTACATCCAGCATGGCGAGCGGATCTGCCGTGCTCATTACCGTCTTCATGCCGCCACGCAAAATCTTGCGCAGGCTATCCTGCTTTTCAGCCAAAGCGGCTTTCTGCCGTGGACTGCCTGTGGCGGCAATGACGGCCATATTTTGCAGCAGCTCATATTCCGGACATTTTCCAAAGACCAGTTCGTAGTCAGCTTGAACAGCCTTGAGGCCTTGCTGGATTTGGCTGGCTAAGCGTGAGGAAGCCGCGACCATTTCTGCCGCATTAAGCTCCTTGCCCAGCAGCGCTTGCTTGGTCCGCGAAATTTCCGCCAGCTGCAAAGCAAATTCCTGATGCTGCCGTTCTTCTTCCCGCAGCCGGTTTTGGTAGCGGTCATGAGCCGCCTTAAGCGATTTTCGCCGTTGCAGAAAGTCCGCGAAATCTTGGTGGAAATACCGGGCTTCAATAATTTTTAACGGCAGGCAAGTCCGGGATTCCACCTATTTCATTGGGTGGAGGGATAGGGCTTGCCTGCCTTCTTTCTTACTTAAATTCGTAAAGCAAAAGCTTTTGCTCTGCTTTTTGCCAGTTGCCGTTATGGGTAATCAGCTTACAAAGCTTTGTACTGATGTAATTCTTGCCATCCTTGATTACGTAATTGCCTAAGCCATCTGAGAGGCGAACATAAGCGCCTTTTGACAGGTAGCTCTGCACATAGCCCCTGAGATTAGTCCCGATGACATGTACATAGTCATTGAGCCATAATCCTCTGGCATACTTTGTGTTCTTGGCATTGCGTTTTGATGTTCTGTTTGCTTCTTTTCGGCCTTTGCGGGCGGTTGCCTCATGAAGCGAACGCTTCTTTTTGCGGAACTGGCTGATCATCGCTACCGTCTCCGGCATCTGACCAACTGACTTGATCCCGCTGATTGCGATTGCATCCGTGAAGTGTCCCTTTGGCAGATTGAATTTTTTGCGGTCAAAGAAAGTCTGATAGCCATACTGGTAAGACGCTTCAGGGAAAGCGGTCATGATCCGCTTGCGCAGAATGTTCATGAACGTTGCCCCCTTCAGCTGCCTTGTTACTTTCTTCTTGGCCTTCATCCACTTGTAGAGCTTGCCGCCCGGCTGGTGGTTCTTCGTCGTATGACAATTCGTGCAAAGAGTTATCAGATTGTCCACCCGATCTGTCCCGCCCTGTGAGCGGTAGACGATATGGTGGACGACAAGCTTTACGCCTTCGCCATGCTTATGGCAGAGCTGACAGGTATATTCGTCACGTGCCAGCACGTAGTACTCATAGTTCTTCCAGCCATGCAGACTTCCTTCTTGATACTGCTTGCCCGAAATGGCCGGATTGACCATCTTGGCCATGTCAAACTTGCCCACCTCAATATGCAGATCTGGGTTCGGCAATACAGCCAAATAGCGCTTGATCCAAGCAATGTTGTGGCTTGCCTTGCCTTTTACTGACGGTGGAAGCCACAAGCCGTCTCGCTTGCCGTGCACTCTGTTTAAAAAGCGTGCCTGACGATAGCGGGTCTTGCGATTTCTTCTGCTTCTGCGGTAGACCCTGCGGGTGGAAAGATTCTTATGCACGTCTTGGCGAAGCTCTACCTCGCTTTGATAAAGGACTTTGTCCTGACTCGTTACGGCAAAGCCGATATGTCTTTGTCCGGTGTCAACGCCAAGACTGACTTTCTGCTTATAGCCGTATGAGCCGTATTTCAGTTGAATGGTGAACGGATATTTCTTGACCACGAATGCCTTGCCGCTTTTCAGAAGCAGTCTGGCCTTTCTTGGACGGCATGGCATTAGCGGCTTGCCGTCCTTGTTGAGCAGAAATACCCGATTGGCATTCTCATATTCCATTTTTCCTCCTTTGCCGGCAATCATGCTGCCGGCCGCTATCCGCATTGGGAGACCCAACGCGAAGTTGCGTTGTTGCCCTTCGACAATGTTATCCATGCTTGCCATGATTCCGAAGAACCATGACGACGCAGTTGACTGTCACGTTAACCTCATGACTGTTTACAGATCTGCCACAGCGCATGGGACTAGAGCATCATCCCATGGTGTGATAACAAAGATAACGTAGTTTTTCTTTCCTGCCAGCCGAAGCCGACTGGAAAGCTTAGCCTAGACAATGAGTTCCGGATCTCTCCGGAACACCCCACAAAGATATTGAGGCTTGAAGCTTGCACTCCAAGCCCCTCACTTCAGTGAGGGGTTACCATTGACGCTGTGACTTCACCATGATCGTCTTTAAAAGCGGCTCGCAGGCTGCCAAGGTCAGATTCGTTTCATTGAAAGGGGCATCGCCCATTAACTTAAACACCAGCTCAGCATAATCTGCCGGGATTTGATAGCCGAGGCTTTGCAGATAAATACCTAAGTCAATGACCTCAGTGGGCAAGAAACTCTGACCATTCATCATCCACTTCTCCTTTACCGTTCCAAATGCCGGCACCAAATTTCTGCAAAATCTCTGAAACTGGTTCAAGATCCCTGCAGTCCTTGACCAGAATGCTCAGCGCGTTCATGGCTAATTCCTTGGTTGCCTGCTCGTTTGCCTGCAAGAATTTGGCATAAGCAATTGCTTCAGCGATTGAGGGCTGATAGTGCAGCAGCTCTGCTTGCTGGCCAAGCTCAAACAGGGCAGCGGCGATTCCTCTGGCCAAGTCCGGTTCTGCGGCTGCCTTCTTCATCAGAATTTCCGTCAGCTCTTGCTTGCTCTTGCGCTCAATGTACAAGTAATTGCAGCGTCTTCTCAAGGCCCCGGAGAGTTCCCGGTAGCCATTGGAAGTAATGAATACCAGTGGCTTCTGATTGGCGGGACATTTAATTTCCCCTAGCTGGGGAATGGTCAGCGCATAGTCCTCCAAAAATTCATACAACATGTATTCGACTTCTTCTGGTGCCTTGTCGATTTCGTCAATGCAAAGCACGCACGGGCCATCGCCGCTGATGGCCTTTAAGATCGGCCGCTTGATCAAAAAGTCGGGTCCATAAAAGTCAACGGCCAGGTTCGCCGACTGCATGGCCTGTCTTGGGCTAAGCCCCGCCAGAGTCTGTTCCAGGTTAGGCTTGAGCAGCTCCAGCATCAAAAGCTGCTTTTGATAGTCGTAATCATAGAGGATCTTGTCATCAGTCAATCCGTCATACATCTGCACACGGCAGTATGGCAGCCGGAGTCCGTCAGCCAGGGCTCTGGCAACTGCTGTCTTGCCAACCCCTGGCTCCCCCTCCAAGAGCAGCGGCCTGTCTTGACTGATGCTGGCCCACAAGGCATGGAGCATCTCGGAGCTGGCAAGGTAATTTTGACTCATCAGGGCATCCCTGATTTGGCTTAAATTGAGCTTCATTGCAAACCTCTTTCTAAATACACGATCATATGTTCTAGCTTGACTAAAATTTAACTACATTTTTGGCCCCTTGTCCACCTCAGCCCAAAGTGATCTGATCCCTTGTCAGATCTAGCTTTTACACTATTCATTTTCTGTTAGATTCCAGTCAGGAAGCGGACTTGCGGGTGGCCAAAATTCCGTGAAATTTTTTCGCTATTTTTTCTGACAAAACAGGCAAAAAGTTAATGCAACAAAAAAGCATGTCTTTAACTCAAGGCAAAGACATGCTTATTAAATTGGCTATTTGGCTACCGTTTACGGCAAAAATACGATTGCCTATTTGCGGATAAATTTTGCGTCTCCTGCAGCTTCCGAGGCAGTGACAAAGCGCTCAACTTGCATATGCAGATCGTACTTCTCACGAAGTGCGGCCAATTCCCCCATCATTGGGGAAGCGTGGTGGGCATCCAAGGCCGCTTGATCGCGCCAGCTGTCAATCAGCAGCACGGTTTCCGGGTCGTTCATTGGAATAAAGCTCGTTGCCTTCCTCAGCCCGAATACGGCCAGCTACGCCGCTTCTTCCCATTTCTTCCGCGAACTTGCGGGCGCTGCCATTTTCTCCAGTGTCTTTTTTACGAAAAAAACGGCTCCGCGGAAAACCGCGAAGCTATTTTTCCAGAAATGCCTTGCTTTAAAAGCCAAACTTGTGATTGTGCATCAAGATCTTCTTGACGACTTCTTTGATTAAATAATACCCGACTGCAATTGCTACGGCTGCAATCAGCATAGTGGTCGTATAACTAGGATACATAAAAAACACGATGGTTAAGGTAACGACGGCAATAATACCAACGACCGCGTCAGCAATTTTTTCACCAGACATAATTGTCACCTCATATCTTATGCAAAGCAAGCGCTTTCTTTAAGGCTATTATAACGCTTTTGCCGCGTGAATGTAACTAAAGAACGATCTCCCGGCCCAAAGCTAAGGCCCGCGCGTCCGTATAATGGCCAATATAATGCGTCCAGGCGATTGGCAGGGAAGCTGGGGTGATCTCTTTAAGCAGATCATAGACCGTGCTCTCCTGCCCTTTTTCTTCCAGCTCAGTGAAAGTTCCCAGGAGAATCCCACTGACTTGGTCAAAAAGCCCCAGCTGCCGGCACTGCTCCAGCAGGGTGGCAATGCGGTAGACTCCGCCCCCATAGCTTTCCAGCAGGAGGATCTTCCCCGAAAAATCAGGCCAGTATTCAGTCCCTGCCAGCTTAAGCAGGCAGCGAAGATTGCCGCCAAGTACTTCCCCGCGCAGCTCGCTGCCACGCAAGAAAGTGGCCTTCAGGCATTCTGGCGCGAACTTGCCTGACAAGACCTGCTCATTGAAATAGTACTGTTCTTCACGTGAGTGGTCATAGATCAGGTTCCGTGCCTGAAAGTTGACGGCAGTATTGCCGTTTTTGACCAACGCATTCAGAATCGTTGTCAAGTCGCTATAGCCAAAAAAGGCTGCCCGACTGTCCTTGATCGCTGGAAAATCGATATATGGCAAGACAGTATTGGCCAAATCGCCGCCCGAGACGTCAAAAATATATGCCATGTCCGGATTCAGGAAAAAGCTGGTCAGTTCCGCCCCACGCTTTGGGCCACGCCCAGCCAGCCGTTGGTCATACAAATACTCGCTCTCCGTGACGCTCAAGCCAAAAGAAGCCAATACGCTCTTTAGTGCATTGACTTCTCCCTTGCGGTCTAAGGTCAGCGGATCGGAGCAAGCCGTCAATGCTGCTTTCTTCATCCAAGCCTCACTTTACATAACTGTTGATATGTTTTCTTGCTTTTTTTCTACTGCCGCAGGCCTTTAGGGTAAAAGTTTTTCAGCTGCCCACTTGTGGTCAGCTTGCCGAAACTGAAGACCTGGCCCTTAGAGGCAACCAGAACGAACCCCTTGAGCTGACTGGCTGTCTGCAGGCTCTCCCCATGCAGGTAGCGCTCATATTGGCCCTCATCCAGGTCAACGACCCGGTCCTGCTTAATCTGCCCCAGAGCTTCCGCCAGCTGGTGGCTTGGCTCAAAGCGCTTCTTCTTCAGCATCCCCAGCTCCATCCCGTTGCTCAGGATCTTGAGTCCGCGCAAAGAATCCGGAGCAAGCAGCGGCACAAATACGTGATCCTTGCTCTTCTGCAGGCGGCTGGACCAGTTTTCAAGACCAGCTGGCAGCGAGAGTCCCTGCAAGGCCTCAGTCACATATTCCAGATCTTCCCTGCTGATCTGGTCCTCGCGCCGGCCGCCCCGCTTCTTGCGCTTGTCCTGCTTGCGCTTTGCCGGCTTTTCCCCGCTTGCGGCGTTAGAAGCTGCTGGCAGGCGCAGGACCGCGACGAACTGTCCTTCGCCTAAGCCGTCTTGTGGCCAAAAGCGGAAGCAGCGGGCCAGCTCAGGATTTCCGTTGCCCCATTCAGGCCGTCCCGCGGCCGTTGGCACGCCTTCCAGGTCCCGCTCTTCAACCGTGAAGCCATAGTTATCTATCAGCCAGGATACGATCGCTTCGTCTTCTTCTGGTGAAAAGGTGCAGGTTGAGTAGACCAGTTGACCACCTGGCTTGAGCATTTTGACCGCTTCTTGCAGAATCTCCTGCTGCCGCGCCTGGCAGGTTAAGACATTGTCCTCAGACCAGTACTTGATGGCATCTTCGCTTTTTCTGAACATCCCTTCCCCGCTGCAGGGCGCGTCGACCAGAATCTCGTCAAAAAAGGCCGGAAACTTGCTGCTCAAGTCTTCTGAGCTGCCATTTGTCACTAAGGCATTGGTCACCCCCCAGCGCTCCAAATTTTCACGCAGGATTTTGGCCCGGGACGGGGAAATCTCATTAGCCACCAAAAGCCCCTGCCCTTGCAGCTTCTCGCCTAAAGCCGTGCTCTTGCCGCCTGGCGCCGCGCACAAGTCCAGCACCCGGTCGCCTGGGGCGACGTCGGTCAGATGGGCCGGGAACATGGCCGCCGGGTCTTGGGAATAAACGGTCCCGCTGGTCCATTCCACGTCCTTGCCCGATATTTCACCGTAATAGGCGTTGGGGATGCCAGGAACCGGCCTTGACAAATCATAGCTGACTGCCGCGCCTTTCTTCAGGCTGTTGACCCGGAAGGCCTTCTTGCTGGGTTCATCCAAGGCTTTGAACAAGCGAGCGGCCTCGTCCTCGCCCAGCAACTGAGCAAATTTCTCTTTAAATTGTGCAGGAATTTCAAGCATTCTCTATTTTCTCTCCATGATTGTAGATGTATAACAAAGTCCCGATGTAGGCACAAACTTCCAACAGAACAACGCCGATCAGCAGCATAGCCAGCATCCCCCGGTGTCCAATATAGGCGCGCCAAACCAAGAGGATATAGGCTCCAACCCCTTCCAAGACTTGGAAGAAGAGGAAGCGGCCACTCTTGTTCAAGATAAAGTTGGTCAGCAGATCCCCCGTGATATGGGTGCGCCTGCTTTCCAGGTACAACAGCCAGGCATCAAGCGCCATCGCGGCCATTGCAATCAAGGTCAAGAACAGAATCAGCAAGGCTTCCGGCATCAGGAGGGTCAAGCGACGCTGGCGGTTGCGCTTGACGAAGTCCGGCCACCAAGTCTTGCTCTGCAAATATGTTGCGATGTGGCTGATCGCGCTCTTGGACCCATCGACATAGACCACGTAGTCGCTGATCGAATCCTTGGCAGTTTCTTGATTAGGGCCGGTAGTCAGGTAGAAGGTCTTAACGCCCTGGTATGGCACCCGCTTCAAGGTGCCCACAACGGAATAGTAGTGTCCACCCAGAACTACGTAAGTATTGCCCTGGGTCGTCAGCTTTGGAACTTCGGCCGAAGCTGCCAGCGCCGCGAACGTCACCCGGCCAGTAAAGTCGGCCGAAGTGAAGAAGCGCCCCTGGGTAACGGGAAAGTAGTGCAGGTTTCGATTCTGAGCCCAGATCAGGACCTCTTTCTTCTCATACTTGTTCTGAAGCTGCATTTGCACGGAGTCATGGGGATATTTCTTCTTGATCCACCGCAAAACCGTCTTGATTTCGACGTCCTTCTTCGGCTTGACGATTCGTGCCTCCATGCTCATCCCCCGTGCCTGCAGGATCTGATTGGCCAGCTGGGACTGCATGTTCGAGCAGACGATCCCGATCAGGATCAACATCAAGAATGAAAACAGGCTAACGGTTAATCTGTGTCGCTTCATGGCTTCACCTCAAATACTTCTTCCTCAATAAAGTCATAAGAAACAAAACTCTGGTTGATTCTGCTAATTGCCCGCGAATTTGTGCAATAATTTCCCGCCCAAAAAGACCGCGAATTAGTGGCGCCTTTTCGCTCGCCAATAAAGAGCAGATGGGCTTGCGGGGCATATTTGCGTTTGGCGGCAATCAAGGCAATGTCGCTATTGCCGAAATTAGGCGACCAAGAGCAGAGGATCAGCTCCCGGTCGCCATACTTTTCAACTGCTTTCTGTGCCTCCAGATTCACGACTGGGTAAAAGGGCTCACTGCCAGTTGCCGAGGTCTTGGCCCACTCCAAGGAGTCGCTCGCCACCACGTCCATGCCGGCAGCCATTAAGGCTTTGGACCAGTAGGCATTTCCTGCCATGACTTCAAGCGCGGTCTTTACCCCCAGCTCTTCCATGATCAGTTTGGCCGTGGCCAAGTTAGGCAAGGACCAGATTCCATATTCAAGCGAGAGGTACTGACGCACGTTGTTCAGCAGGTTGTTCATCGTCTGCAAGTTCTTGAGCTGGTCATCGGGTATCTGCCAGCTGATTTCCTCGTATTCATCCGGCTCAAGGCCAAGCTTGCCCGGGGCATGTTCTAAGACTTGCCGCTTCTTGACTGCCTGATCGATCCGGCAGATTTCCGCTACCTGATCAGCGATTTCTTGATTCTTCAATTGTGCAGACAAAGCCTGCAACTTATCAATGTATTTTGTCATAATTTTATCCTTACTAACGATTTTACCATTAAGCAACAAAAAATACGCCTTGAAAGGACAATTTCAAGCTGCCGCCACCAAGGATGGCTTTGCAGTGCCATGGAGAATCAGGCGTTTAGAAAATCTTAAACAGTCGCTATTGTCAGAGGCAATTTTCACTTTTAGTTCAAATAAATATTTGGCCATAAAAATACCCCACAATCGTTAGCTGTCTATGTCTAACAATTGTAGGGCACTTTAAGTTATGGACTGGCTAAATCAGCTGTTAGTTTTCCTGCTTTCTTTTCTTAAAGCTGATAGCAAAGAGAGAAAGACTGCCCAGAAGAGAAAGGATACCTGCTAAGATGCCAGACTTAGCAGACTTCTCACCTGTTTGCGGCAACTTGGTTGCAGATGCCGCTGGGGTGTTTGCAACCGTAGGCTTAGAAGCTGACTTGGTCACAGGAGCTGGAGTTTCAGCTACGGATTTAGTTGCATTTCTTTCATCCATGTTAACCACAGTTACAACTTCACCATCCTCGGTATCTGCTCCAGTATCACCTGCCTCTTCAGTATTTTCATCAGTTCCGGTTGGTGTGGTGGTTGGCTTGGCAACAGGCTTAGTTGCCGGCTCTTCATCCGTGTTTACTACAGTTACAACTTCACCACCGTCGGTATTTTCCTTCGTATTGGTTGGTTCTTCAGTATTTTCTTTAGTCCCAGTTGGTGTGGTGGTTGGTTCAGTAATTGGTTCCGTAGACGGCTTGTCACTTGGTTCCGGACTTGGAGTCGTCGGTTCCGTAGACGGATTATTAGTATTCGAACTCTGTTCAGCATCAGCAACAGCCTTGACAATAGCCAAATGATTTGCTGCCTTGGTTAAAGCTGCAGAAGCGGCATCGGCGGCAGCTTGAGCATTAGCAAGAACCGTCTGCTTAGTAGCCAGGTCAGCTTGGGCGGCCTTCAAGTCGGCAGCTGCCTTGTCTGCCAGGGCCTTAGCTGCAGAAACGGCAGAGCTGGCGGCATTAGTATCAGTTGGCAAGTTCTTGTCAGCATCAAGTTTGTCTTGGGCAACCTTGACCTTAGCTTCAGCAGCAGTCTTAGCGGCCTTAGCTGAAGCAAGAGTAGTATTAGCCTTGGCAGCCGCAGCTAAAAGTCGAGACAATTTAGCTTGCTCAGCAGCCAGCTTATCAGCCGCAATTTTCTTAGCTGCATCCTTGCCTTGAGCAGTCTTAGCAGCTTCATTGAAGGCCGCTGTGGCACTATTTGCGGCAGTCTTAGCATTCTCGGCAACTGCCAAAGTGGCGGCTACCTTGCTCTTAGCGGCCTCAACTTTGTTTTCGGCATTCTTGATGCCTTCGCTGGCTTGAGCCAAGGCCGCTTGAGCTTCTGCAGTCGCTTTTTGGCTGGCTTGGTAAGCATCACTGGCTTGAACTGACTTAGCCATAGCAGCAGCCAAAGCAGCGCTCTTGGAATCAAGGTCGTTTTGAGCCGCAGCTTGCGCTGACTTGGCCGCAGTCAAGGCAGCTTGGGCAGCATCGTCAGCCTGTTGAGCTGGAGCAACTGCGGCACTGGCAGCAGTTGCGGCGGCTTGAGCGGCAATTGCTGCGCCTGCCTTAGCTTCAGCATCTGCGGTAGCCGAAGTCAACTCTGCTTGAGCAGACTTAACGGCAGCTTCTGCTTGACTTGAAACAGCTTGAGCAGTATTTAAAGCCGTTTGAGCAGTACTTTGCTTATTTTGAGCAACAGACAAAGCATCATTAGCTTGAGCCAAAATTGAGTCTGCATCTGCCTTAGCTTGATTTGCGGCAGTCAAAGCTGACTTAGCTGCATTCAACTTGGCAGTCATCCCAGCGATGTCTGCAGGTTTTGGAACCGTGTAAGCTGTTGATTTGTCATTGTCAAAATGGATTGAATTGAAGTGGATCTGCAGGTACTGGTCCAAAGAAACACCGAGAGATTCTTTTACACCTCTATTAAAGATAAAGTTAGTAGCATGACCCCAGCCACTGTGGTCATCATCAAACAGCATGTCGACCACTGAAGCGTAAACCGCTTTCTTTAAAGTATCCATGCTTAAAGTGCCAGTATAGCCACCATTGTCAACTGCACTCCAAGCTGGCTCAATCAAGTCCTTGTAATGATTCTGCCATTCATCTTCAGTGTTGAGCGCGTAAACATAACCAGCACTCACATTTTCACTGAATGAACCGTCAGCCCCTGCTTTTTTCATTTCTGGTGTTTCAGCTTGGGATCTCAATCTTTCCATATCATGCCCATTTTTAGCCTGCATGTTCCAATTATCTGCAGTATAGCTTTGGCCAACTCTCTTGGAATAGTCAATAGAGTTGGCCGTAACGCTATAGTCCGCATCAGTGGCATTGGCCTGCTCACGCAGTGGATTCAGCAGCTTAGCAACATAAATGCTCAATTCTTGCAAGGCCTGGTCATCCAGTTCACCGTTAGTAACCTTGACCATCTTATCAGCATCCCCCGCTGTTGGCTGATACTGATTCTTAGTTACCGGAACAGTATTATTCCTGAAATCAGAACTCTGAATTGCAGAGTTCAAGGCACTGGCCTTGTAATCATTGGTAAATGAGTTAAGTTTTTCTCTTGCCGTCATACTATTAGTTTCAGCGAAATCCTTAAGAGCAGCAACATAGCCGTCTGGCATAACGATTACGTTCTTGTCCACGTTATTCAAGTCTGACTGGGCCTTGTCAACAGCCGTTTGGGCGGCGGCTGCGGCTTGTCTGGCTTGTTCAGCTTGACCTTGAGCCTTATTTTGCTTTTGCGTTGCCTTGCTTGCCTCATCCTTAGCTGCAGCCAACGCTTCATTCTTGCTAGTCACGTCACTGGCAGCTGATTCTGCGGCAGAACTTGCGTTGTTTAATGCCGCTTGAGCTGCCTCTTTGGCTTGGACAGCATCATTGCTTGCTGCTTGGGCATCAGCCAAAGTCTGCTTAGCCTCGCTTTCCTTCTCCTTGGCAGCAGCCAGGCTCTTTGCAGTTTGGTCAGCAACGCTCTGCTTTGCGGCAGTCTCATCTTTGGCCTGGTCCAGTTTCTCTTGAGCAGCTTGCTTGGCAGCTTCAGCTGGGCTTACAGCAGCTTGGGCTTCTTCACTGACTTGCTTGGCAGCTCCCTCTGCCTTTTGAGCAGCAGTCAGTGCCTCTTGAGCAGCTTCTTCTTTAGCCGGCGCTTCTGCAGCCTCCTTTTCGGCATCCGTTAAAGCTGACTGGGCATCATTGGCTTCTTTTTGAGCAGCCTCACTGGCGGTTTGCTTAGCATCCGCATTTGCTTTAGCGTCAGCAGCAGCCTTTTCAGCGTCTCCTGCTTTAGCGGCAGCTTCTGCAGCAACCTTTTCAGCACTGTCTGTGGCTTGCTTTTGATCACCTGCTGCCTTTGCGGCTGAATCAGCGGCTTGCTGTGCTTGATCTTGCGCGTTTTGAGCAGTATTTGCTTCACTTTGCGCTTGCTTCAAGGCAGCTTGATCCTGAGCAAGCTGCTTTTGGTTTGCCTCTGTTTGGGCAGCAGTCTTTTGAGCGTCGCTTAAAGCTGAAGATGCTTGGTCCGCAGCTTTTTGCGCGTTGTCAACTATAGTCTGCTGGCTTTCTACTTGACTCTTGGCATCACTAACGTTTTTTTGTGCCACATCATTAGCCTGCTGAGCTTGGTTGACCGCATTTTGGGCAGCTTGCACATCAGTAGCACTAGCATTAGTCGGCGTGCTTTCAGCAGCTGCTTGAGCAGTTTGCGGTTGATTTGCCAACGTACCTGCACCAACAGCAGCAACCCCGGCTGTGGCAATCACAACAACCTTTTTAAGCTCTTTTGAGGTTTGTGAATCCATTTTTTATTCTCCTTTATTCCCTTAAACACATTATTAATAGCAATCACATTTTTACTTAGAGTTAAAAATCACTTTATTTCTCCTTTCTTGAAAATCACATCACTCATTACAACTTAATTTTAGCAGAAATGATCATTTTCGGAATCATTATTTTACCATATAAAAAAGCCTTCGAAGCACTGATATAACGTGCTTCTAAGGCTTTTTTCTCTTAATATTTATTGCAAATTACAATGATAAATTAATTATTTCGCTCCGCCTTCAGTTCCGATTTCCCGATAAAAGATCAGCCAGAGGATGACCGCCAAAATGGCTAAGAAGATGAAGGCGTGCTGGGTCCCCAGGGCAGTTGGCCCCGGGCCTTTTGAGCCAGCTTGGCTCTGGCTGAAGGCAACAATGGCGGAAGTAAGCGAGGTCCCGATGGCACCAGCGAATTGCTGGATCGTGTTTAAGAACGCATTGCCTTGGGCCGACAATTCCGGCTTGAGGCTGGCCAAGGCGTTGGTCATGACCACGCCAATAGTCATCCCCATCCCAGTCATGTAGATAATGTAGACCAGGCAGATCAGCCAGTTGGACATGTGGCCGGACAAGCAGGCGAAAGCCAGGAGCTCAATGACAATCAAGCTGACCCCGGTCATGATTGGCAGTCTGGCCCCTTTTTCATCATACAGCCGGCCGCCGACCACGCTCATCAAAGCGCCAGCAATGCCTGCCGGCATGGTAGCTAAACCAGCCAAAGTTGCCGTTCCGCCATTGACCATTTGCACATAATTGGGCAGTAAAAAGGCATTGCCCAAAGAGCAGAGCTGGATAAGCAAGAAGCCAAACAACTGCAGGCTGAAGGATTTATTTTTCAGAATTTCAAAGTGCAGGATTGGCTGGGCGACTTTTTTCGAACGGATCAATAAGAGGCCTAAAGCTGCCAGGCCGATTAAAATTGGCAAAAGGGTCAACTGCAAGTTGCCAGATGACAGTTTGCTGAACCCGTAGATCACCCCGCCAAACAAAATAGCGATTAATGCAATGCTCAAAAGATCCGGAGTAATCTTAACGATCGGCGACTTCTGCTGGATGCCGTAGAGGCCCAAGCAGAAAGATAAAACGATCAAGGGCATTAAGAAGCAAAAGACATAGCGCCAGCCCAGGTGATTGATGATGAGGCCGCCAAAGGTTGGGCCTAGGGCCGGAGCAACGCCAGTAATCAGGTTGCCAAACCCCATCATGAAGCCAATTTTTTCAGCTGGGACTTGTTCTAAGATAATGTTGAACATCAAAGGCAGGGCAATCCCGGTCCCCAGCCCTTGCGTAGCCCGGCCCAGCAGCAAAAGCGGGAAGTTTGGCGCCAGCGCGTCAAGCAAGAGTCCAAGGAAGAAGAGCAAGTTGGCGCAGATAAAGAGCTGTTTGGTCTTGAAAGAACTTTTCAAAACGGCGGACAAAGGAACGACCACCGAAATTACCAGCAAATAGATTGAGGTCATCCATTGAACCGTATTGGTGGCCAAGCCAAATTCCCGCATCAAGGTTGGAAAGGCCACGTTCATGGCCGTTTCCACCAGTACCCCGCTAAAGGACATCAAGCCCGTGGCCAGGATGGCCGCGTAGACTTTCTTGGAAATTTTCGAACTCATATAAAATGCTTTACCCCTTTTCTGCAATGTGTTCCAGCAGGCGGCGAACCGTGTCCAGGTCAGCTTGACTGAAATGGTCCAGAAGTTCCAGATCGTCGTCTTTAATTTCTTCACGAATCTTTGGCAGCAACTGGCTAGCCTCTTGGGTCAGCTGGACTAACTTCTGCCGCTTGTCGGTAGGATCGGGAACTCTTTTGATCAAGCCCCTCACTTCCAAGCGCTGCAGCATAATCGTGGTCGTTGAACGCTGAATGGCAAATTCAGTTTCAATCAAGTGCTGCTTGGCTCTTTGCCCAGGCTGACGGCCGATAAAGTCAAGGGTCGCCATTTGCACCCGGGTCAGGCGCAATTCTTGAGCAAAAGGCCCCGCGTGGTGGTCGATGCTTTTGGCGGCTGCCTTGATCATTTTTCTAATTGGCTCCATCTAAATCCTCCACTGTTTTCTGTTAGATAACTAACAAAATTATAGGCGGAATTTTGTTAGTTGTCTAGCATTTCTTGAAAGCCAGCCAAAAACATTGATAAGACTTGACTTGGAGTAGAAAATGTAGGGCGTAGACAGCTTTATGACTGGCGCAAGGCTAATAGCCACTTAGCCAAGGATTTCAGCGAGTTTGCTTAAAAGCTGCTCTCAGGCGTTAGCTTTACATAACTATGTTTATGACTAGTAAAAATTGTTGCCGGATCCCCTTCCCCCACTTTTTGCTAATAAAAGTGCTATGCTGATCTTGTAAGTTTTAATTATACATATATTGCTAGGAGAAAAAAGTTATGCGCAAACCTGTACCAATGTTAGACAGCAAGTTAAGCAACGCGGAATTTTTAGACTTAATCCCGTCTGCCTTTCAATCGGTCGTTTTCGGAACGGTTGCCAATGGCCGGCCTTTTACCAACGTAGCAGATATTGAGCTCTGCCTTGATGGCAAGCTTTACTTCGCCACGACTTACCAGAAAAGTTTTTATCAGCGGCTGCATGCTCAGCCATACGTTTCAATTACCGCGCTGAAAGGTCAAGAGACGATATCCAGCGTTGGCTTTACCCTCAACGGTACTGTCAAAGAGGTTGATCTTTCTTACCTGGACAAGATCTATGAATGCCATCCCGAAATGCTGGAAATCAACAAGACCGAGTCAGAACGCCGGGAATTGCTGCGCCCCTTTGAAATTACGCCTACGGATGGCTTTGTCTATGATCTGCGGCAAACGCCAATCTTCCAAAAGAGCTTTACATTCTAATGCATGCCAAAAGGCCCCCGAAATCAGGAAACTAATTTCGAGGGCCTTTTTCATGACCAAATTTACAAACACACATGCTCTTGGGCGACGGCATTGATAAAGGCCTGGTCGTGGTCAATGAGCAGCATGGCGGGCTGTTCTTTCTTTAGCAGAGCTATCAACTGGTCCTGGTTGAAGAGATCCAGGTAGTTGGCGGGCTCGTCCCAAAGATAAAGGTTTGCTTCTTCAGTCAAGGACTTGGCCAGGGCCACCCGCTTTTTTTGCCCCTGGCTCATCTCCTCAATTTTTTGCTTAAAAGCTTCCCGCTCCAAGCCTAATTTTTTCAGCTGGTTTAACAAATTCTCATAGTCCAGGCAATATTCTTTGGCAAAAGATGCCAGATCCCCCCGGTACAACGACAAGTCTTGCGGTAAATAACTAATTTTAAGACCGCTCTGTAGCTGCCAGTCTCCCTGGCAGGTCAGCTTGTCTTTGCCCAAGAGCCAGGACAAGAAACTGGTCTTGCCGCTGCCATTCGGGCCCGTCAAAGCCACGATGCCCCGGTTGGCGATTTCAAGATTCAGTCCTTCAAACAAGGTCCGGCCAGCAACTTCCAAGCTAAGGCCACGGCCAGTAAACAAAGTCTGATGGTAGTCTGGCTTAAAGTTCAAGTCTAAAGCTGGCGTTTCTTCAATATTGGACAAGAGGCCTTGCTTGGCTGCCTCCTCTTTCGCCTGCCGGCGGGCCACGTTTTTCGACCGCTTCATCACCTTGGCCGCCCGCTTGCTCAAAAAGCCCTTGTCTCTTAATTCCGCTTTGTGGTCAGGCTTGATTTTCCCCTTGGCATGAATCTTGCTCTCTGCCTTCTGGGCATTGGCCGCTAGCTGTTTTTGGCTGTTCTCCAAGCTCTTGATCTCCCGGCGCAACTTCCGGTCCAGGTCCAAGCTGGTCTGGTCGCGCCGGTCCTTGGTCTGCTGATAGCCGTCAAAGTCATCGCGGTAAAGGTGAATTTCTCCATTCTCCAAGGCCAGGACATGGTCGCTGACTTCTTCTAAAAATTGCCGGTCGTGGCTAACCACGATATAGCCGCTCTTGCTTCTTTTCAGATATTCGGCTACTTCCTTCCGGCTGGCACTATCCAAGTGATTGGTCGGTTCATCCAACAAAGGAAAGACGCCATCTTGGCTGAAGGCCAAAGCCAAGAGCAGCTTGCTCTGCTCTCCCCCGCTGAGCTGGCCAAAGGGCTGATAGAGTAAATCCGGGCTCAAGTTCAGCCGGTTCATTTCTTTCTCCAAGCGCCACAGCTCAAAACCGTCCATATCCTGCAAGCTGAAGTAAGCTGGCTCCTCTTTTGGCAAAAAGCAGGGATAATAAGCAAAAGTCAAATCCGACCTGACCGCTGCCTGCTTTCCCAATTGCCCGGCCAGAAGGCGGAGAAAGGTTGTCTTGCCCCGGCCATTTCTGCCAATCAGAGCCAATTTCCAGCTGGAATCCAAAGAGAGAGAAAGATCGGTAAAGATTTCCTGGGCTTGATTTGGGTATGTGTACGAAAGATGCGTAATCTGAATCACTGTCATTTTGTAACCTCGAAAAGAAAAAAGAGAGTCTGCACCCCTGCATGGGACAGACTCTCAGCCGCAAAAGCCGCGTCAATCTTGCAAAAGTGCATAGTAACCCCCTTGACTGCACAGCAAATAAAGCTGCTTAAATCATGATGGTTGTCTATGAAAATGCAAGATTACAGACGCAACGCTTTCGCCTCCTTTTCGATCAGTAATTTGACTCTTATGATAGCACAGCTCCCCACTTATGTCCAGTTGCTTTATACTTGCATACAAGAAAAGACCCGTCCCTGAGCAGCAGGACGGGTCTTCTCATATTAAGTTTAGTTGCAGGCCATGTCGGCCATTTCTTCATCGACGCCGTTGGCGATCAAGATTGACTTGGTTTCTGCTTTGGCGGCTTCAGCCTTGCTCATTTGAACAGGGGTTGGAGTCTTCAGGCCAGTAGCCATGTCAGCCATCTTCGGAGTAACGCCATTGGCGATCATCGTGTTCATGTCTTCCATGTTCACGGTCTTCTTAGAAGCCTTCATATATATCAGCCTTCTTTTCGATAAATCTTCTATTTCTTGTTGTCTATATTATAGCACGTTTTTCAAAAAGAATGACGCCGCTTTCATACCTGTCAGTCCTAAATCCGCACTTTCTTCTTATCAAAAGTTTTCAGACCTCTCAGACTGCTTTTTTGAAGAAAAATCCGCCAAAAGCAAAATCGTCCTGGCCTTTGGCAGGCCAAGACGATTTCTTCTTTGATTACCTATTTGCATTACAAGGCTTCGGTAGCAAATGACCGGTTTTCCAGGCTGGTGAGCAAAGCATCAACCGTGTCCAGCGAGGTTAAGACTGGCACGTTGTGCATGATCGCCGTTTCCCGGATGACAAAGCCGTCAGAGTTGGATGAAAGGTCGTGGCCCATCGTGTTGATCGTCACGTCGACATCCCCTTGCTTGATGGCATCCAAGATTGGCAAGTCCTTGGAGTTCTTTTCGCCGATCTTGGCCACGGTTACCACATGCAGGCCACGGTCAGTCAGGAATTGGGCCGTCCCTTCGGTCGCAAAGAGCCGGTAGCCGATCTTGCTGAAGCGCTCAGCCAGCGGCAGGATGGCTTCCTTGTCCTTGTTTTCAATCGTCAAGAGGACTGAGCCGTTGTTTGGCAAATGGATGCCAGTGCCTTCAAAGGCCTTGTACAAGGCCTTTGAGAAGGTGTGGTCGCTGCCCATGACTTCCCCAGTGGACTTCATTTCCGGCCCAAGCAGACTGTCGACGTTGGCCAGCTTGCTGAAGGAGAAGACTGGCGCCTTGACGTGGATGGCCTTGCTTTCCGGTTGCAGGACTTGGGTGTAGCCCTGTTCAGGCAGGCTTTCGCCCATGATGCAACGGGTAGCAACCTGGGCCATTTCAATCCCGGTAACCTTGCTCAAGAATGGCACGGTCCGGCTGGCTCTTGGGTTGACCTCAATGATGTAGACTTCACCGCCCCGCACGATGAACTGGACGTTCATGATGCCGACGCACTTCAAGGCGACGGCCAGCTTTTCAGTCACGTCCACGATCTGTTGCTTGACGTCTTCAGTGAAGTGCTGCGGCGGGTAGACGGCCATTGAGTCACCGGAGTGAACGCCGGCGCGCTCAATGTGCTGCATGATCCCTGGCATCAGGACGTGCTCGCCATCGCAAATCGCGTCGACTTCCCCTTCCAGGCCTTCCAAGTAGGTGTCAACCAGAATTGGGTGGCCGTTGGTTGCTGGCGGATTGTCCTTGAGGTAGTCTTCCAGTTCCTTCTCGTTGTAGACGATTTCCATGGCCCGACCGCCCAAAACGTAGGATGGACGGACCAGAACCGGGTAGCCAAGCTCATCAGCGTACTTGATGACTTCGTCGTGGTTCATGGCCGTCTTGCCGATTGGCTGGCGCAGGTGCAGCTGCTTGATGATCTCGTCAAACAATTCCCGGTCTTCAGCCCGGTTGATATCTTCAACCGTGGTCCCCAGGATCTTGATTCCGTGTTCTTTCAGGCCCTCTGCCAGGTTGATGGCGGTTTGGCCGCCAAATTGGACGATGACCCCGATTGGCTGCTCGATGTCGATGACGTCAAGCACCTTTTCCAAGGTCAATGGCTCAAAGTAGAGCTTGTCGGAAATGGAGAAGTCGGTTGAAACGGTCTCTGGGTTGGAGTTGATGACGATCGCTTCATAGCCCATCCGTTGCAGGGCCTTGACTGAGTGGACGGTCGCGTAGTCGAATTCGACCCCTTGGCCAATTCTGATTGGGCCGGAACCCAAGACGATGACGGACTTCTTCCCGCTCTTGTGGCTTTCGTTCTCTTGGCCGTATGTTGAGTAGAAGTAGGGCGTGCTTGAAGCAAATTCAGCGGCGCAGGTGTCAACCATCTTGTAGACTGGCAAAAGACCTGCACCCTTTCTGAACTGGCGTACCTCTTCTTCGCTGACCTGCCACAATTTGGCAATAGTCATGTCAGCGTAGCCGTAATACTTGGCCGTCCGCAAAGTCTCAACGTCCTTTGGGTGAGCCTTGATCTCGTCTTCCATTTCGACGATATGCTTCACGATGTCCAGGAAGTAGAAGTTGATCTTAGTCAATTCATGGACGTCTTCCAGGCTGTAGCCCCGTCTAAAGGCTTCAGCGATGTAGAAGAGCCGGTCGTCTTGCGCCTGGGCGAGCTTGTCGTCCACTTCAGCTTTGGACTTGTCCGCCAGGTCAGTGCAATACAGGTCCTTTTCGTCAATTTCCAAAGAGTTGACGGCCTTTTGCAGGGCTTCTTCAGCATTTCTGCCCAGCGCCATGACTTCACCGGTGGCCTTCATTTGCGTGCCCAGGTGCCGATCAGCCTTGACGAACTTGTCAAATGGCCAGCGCGGAATCTTGGCCACGACGTAGTCCAAGGCTGGTTCAAATTCCGCATAAGTCTTCTTGGTCACCGGGTTCTTGATCTCATCCAAAGTCAGCCCAACCGCAATCTTAGCGGCCAGTTTGGCGATTGGGTAGCCCGTTGCCTTTGAAGCCAGGGCAGAAGACCGAGAGACACGCGGGTTGACTTCAATGACGTAGTATTGGTAGCTATTTGGATCCAGAGCCAGCTGCACGTTGCATCCCCCTTCAATCCCCAAAGCCCGGATCAGCTTCAAAGAACAGTTCCGCAGCATTTGGTATTCACGGTCGCTCAAGGTTTGCGTTGGTGAGAAGACGATGGAGTCACCCGTGTGAATGCCGACGGGATCGAAGTTTTCCATTGAGCAGACAACCATCGCGTTGTCGGCCGAGTCGCGCATGACTTCGTATTCGATTTCCTTGAAGCCGGCGATTGACTTTTCAATCAAGCATTCCGTAGCCGGACTCAGGTCCAAGCCGTTGGCCGTGATGGCACGCAGTTCGGCTTCGTTGGCGCACATCCCGCCGCCAGTGCCCCCCATGGTGAAGGCGGGCCGGACGATGACCGGATAGCCGATTTCATTGGCGAAATCAACTGCGTCCTCAACGTCATGAACCGTTCTTGATGGCGGAACCGGCTCGCCAAGCTTCTGCATCAATTCCTTGAAGCGTTCCCGGTCTTCAGCTTGGTCGATCGCGTCCAGCTTGGTCCCCAGGAGTTCGATGCCAAGTTCATCCAGCAGGCCGGATTTGTGCAGGGCAATGGCCATGTTCAAGCCAGTCTGGCCACCCAAAGTCGGCAGGATGGCGTCTGGGTACTCTTGCCGGATGATTCTCGACAAGGAGCCAACGGTCAAAGGCTCGATGTAAACCTTGTCAGCAATTTCATTGTCAGTCATGATCGTTGCCGGGTTGGAGTTGACCAAGACGACCTCGTAGCCTTCTTCGCGCAGGGCCAGGCAAGCCTGGGTCCCTGAGTAGTCGAATTCGGCAGCCTGGCCAATAATAATTGGGCCAGACCCGATTACCATGATTTTGTGGATATCAGTTCTCTTAGGCATTTTGGTTGCTTTCCTTCCCTTCATCAATCAACTTCATGAACTTGTCGAACAAGTCAACGGCATCCAGCGGGCCAGGAGCCGCGTCCGGGTGGAATTGCACGGAGAAGGCTGGGTACTGCTTCAACTGAATCCCTTCAATCACGCCGTCATTGATTTCTTCGTGGGTAACTTCGATCTTGGCTGGATCGATTGACTTGGGATCGATCGCGTAGCCGTGGTTTTGCGAGGTGAACATGATCCGGCCGGTGGCCAGTTCTCTAACTGGGTGGTTGAAGCCGCGGTGGCCGAACTTCATCTTGAAGGTCTTGGCCCCATTGGCCAGAGCCAAAATCTGGTGGCCCATGCAGATCCCGAAGACTGGAACCTGCTTTTCGACTTCCGCGACCATTTTGGCCGCCTCAGTCATGGTTGACGGGTCACCAGGGCCGTTTGACAGCATCACGCCGTCTGGGTGGTGACGCAGAACGTCTTCGGCCTTGGCCGTGTATGGCAGAACGATCGTGTTGCAGCCACGCGCTGACAATTCCCGCAGGATTGAGTGCTTAACCCCGTAGTCGATCAAGACCACGTTGCGCTTTGGACCTGGGTTTGGGTAAGGCTTGGTCGTGGACACGACCGGTGCCAGAAAGCCGCTATAGTCGTGCTCGCTGATTCGCTTCAAGGCTTCTTCCTTATTGTCGGAGTCAACCAGGCAGCCCTTCATAGACCCTTCTTCTCTCAGAATCTTCGTCAGCTTTCGGGTATCAACGCCGGAAATCCCTGGGATTCCCTTCTCTTCCAAGAAGTGTCCCAAAGTATCGCGCATCCGCCAGTTGCTTGCCACGCGGGCAACTTCCTGGCAAACCACCCCGTTGCATTGCGGGTCAATCGATTCGTTGTCATCCACATTGACCCCGTAGTTGCCGATCAGGGGGTTGGTGAAGACCAGTATCTGCTTGGCGTATGACTGGTCGGTAATCGCTTCTTGGTAGCCCGTCATCCCCGTAGTGAAGACAACTTCGCCAAATTTCTCTACGTTTGCTCCGAAGGCAGTGCCGGCAAAGACCGTGCCATCTTCAAGAACCAAATAGCGTTTCATTCTTTTATAAACCTCTTTTTATGGTAATCAACTATTTCGCAAGAAAAAAGACCATCCTGAACACTTCTAGTTCCGTGCTCCAAGATGGTCTCATATGGCAAACCCCAGCTGGCTCCATTCCACCCTTGTGGCCGGTTGTCAGCGTCCTTTCGTTCAAGATTCGAACGAAGATCCAATATCTCCCTGGTGATGTTTGCAATTGACAAGTCCTTCTTAGCCTCACGGGACTAAATTTAAAGGTCCTTCTTTTGTTTTCTTAACTATATTAATTTTGGGCCCGTAAGTCAAGAGAAAAATCGCAAAAGTCCGGAAAACTAATTTATTTTAGGAAAAGACATTTCTATATTTCTTATAGCATGTTCACGGAAAAACAAATATCGCCAAACAGCCGTGGCGCTTTGCAAATTGCAAAATCACTTACTTTTTGTAAATTATCCGTTAAAAATTGCCTCCTTATCTTGCAATAAATGAGAGCTGTATTAAAATTAAAACTATATCTATTTCGAAAGGAGTCACTTTTTTGACTAAGCACTATCTTAATTATGTCAACGGTGAATGGAAAGATTCCGACGAAAGCATCGAAATCTTTAACCCTGCCACTGGTGAGTCACTTGGGACCGTTCCCGCGATGTCACACGAAGACGTAGATGAAGTCTACGCCGCAGCCAAGAAGGCCTTCCCTGCTTGGCGTGCCCTGTCATACGTTGAACGGGCCAAGTACCTGGAAAAGGCAGCCGACATTCTTTACCGTGACGCTGAAGAAATCGGTTCTACCCTGTCAAAGGAAATCGCCAAGGGCCTCAAGTCAGCCGTTGGCGAAGTTGTCAGAACCGCGGAAATCGTTGATTACACCGCCAAAGTTGGCGTAACCTTGAACGGTGAAGTCATGGAAGGCGGGGATTTCGATCCCGCAAGCAGGAACAAGATCGCCATCGTTCGCCATGAACCGGTTGGCCTTGTCCTGGCGATCTCGCCATTCAACTACCCGGTCAACCTGGCTGGGTCCAAGATCGCTCCAGCACTGATGGGCGGGAACGTAGTCGCCTTCAAGCCACCTACACAAGGCTCAATCTCTGGCCTGCTCCTGGCCAAGGCCTTCGCCGAATCCGGCCTGCCAGCCGGCGTTTTCAACACCATTACTGGCCGCGGACGGGTAATCGGGGACTACATCGTTGAGCACCCAGCCGTCAACTTCATTAACTTCACTGGTTCAACCGCCGTCGGCAAGAACATCGGCAAATTGGCCGGCATGCGGCCAATCATGCTTGAGCTTGGCGGCAAGGACGCGGCGATCGTTCTGGAAGACGCCGACTTGGATTTGGCTGCCAAGAACATCGTGGCTGGGGCCTTTGGCTACTCCGGCCAACGTTGTACCGCCGTTAAGCGGGTCTTGGTCATGGACAGCGTGGCTGACGAACTGATTGCCAAGATCATGGATGGCGTCAAGCAGCTGAAAGTTGGCATGCCAGAAACCAGCGCCGACATTACGCCTTTGATCAACACGCGCTCAGCCGACTACGTGCAGGGCTTGATTGAAGAAGCCGAGGAAAAGGGCGCCCAAGCGCTGACTGAGTTCAAGCGCGAAGGCAACCTGATTCATCCAATGGTCTTTGACAAGGTGACGACTGACATGCGCCTGGCCTGGGAGGAACCATTCGGGCCAGTCTTGCCAATCATCCGCGTTGATTCCGTTGACCAAGCCGTTGAAATTGCCAACAAGTCTGAATACGGTCTGCAAAGCTCCGTCTTCACCCGCAACGTGCAACGGGCCTTCGGCATTGCCGAAAAGCTGGAAGTCGGGACCGTGCACATCAACAACAAGACCCAGCGTGGGCCTGACAACTTCCCATTCCTGGGCGTTAAGGGGTCTGGCGCCGGCGTGCAAGGCGTCAAGTACTCAATCATGGCCATGACCAAGGTTAAGTCAACCGTCTTAAACATCCAAGAAGACTAGCATTTATCACATGATCCCCGCTCAAAGAGCGGGGATCTTTTTGTCTGTCTTTGTTTATTCATTTTAATTTTGATCTCATCAATTTAATCTATTAGTGATTTCTTTGATCTAGTGGTAAATTGATAATATTACCATATAAGAGGAAGAAACGGAGTTACCGCATATGCCAATTACGTTAGATAAGAAATTAGCCGCCATTGATATCCTGCGCAAGGAAAATATTTTCGTCATGGACAGCGAGCGGGCCGAAACCCAGGCGATCCGTCCCCTGCAGCTTTTGGTGGTCAACCTGATGCCAAAGAAGCAGAATACTGAAGTCCAGCTCTTGCGCCACTTGGCCAACACCCCCCTGCAGCTGCAGGTTGACTTCCTCTATATGGCCAGCCACCATTCCAAGAACACGTCAAACGACTACCTGAAGACTTTCTACAAGACTTTCGACGACGTCAAGGACAAGCGCTATGACGGAATGATCGTCACTGGCGCGCCGGTTGAGACCCTGCCTTTCAGGGAAGTCGACTACTGGGATGAACTGTGCGGCATCTTCGAATGGTCCAAGACCCACGTCTATTCAACCCTGCACCTTTGCTGGGGTGCTCAGGCTGGCATCTACTACCACTATGGGATCGACAAGAACCCCCGGCCAGAGAAGCTTTCCGGGATTTACGAGCAGTTCATCAACCTGGAATCCCGCAATCCCCTGCTTCAAGGCTTTGACGACGTCTATAAGTGCCCGCATTCACGCTATACGACGACCCGTCCTGATGACGTTGAGCAAAATACGGATCTGGAGATCCTGGCCCAAGGCCCCGCCGTCGGCGTCTCAATCGCGTCTACGCCTGACATGCGGCAGATCTACAGCTTTGGGCATCTGGAATACTCCCGCGACACTTTGGCCAACGAATATCAGCGGGATTTAAAGGCCGGACTTGAGCCAATCATGCCGGTCAACTACTTTCCAAATGACGATCCCAGACAAAAGCCGCGCATGGTCTGGAACCTGGCCGCCTCAACCTTCTTCAGCAACTGGATCAACTATGCCGTCTACCAGGAAACCCCATATGACCTCCAGCTCCTGCGCGAAGGGGTTCCCTTCCATGGCTACCTGCAAGGAACAAAGGCCGGACGCGAAGCAGAAAGCAAAAGACAAAATTAATAATCAGCACCAAAAGAGGGATGCAGCCGCTAGCGGCCGCATCCCCCTTTTTTGTTTTGATTTCTAATAAATCAGGGTGAAAGTAGTAATAATTGAATTCTTCATCTTAGTCAAGATCTTAAGTTTTAGTGTCATCTGTTTTATCTTTTCCGGTCCATGGCTTTGCCGAAGCGATCAGCCGCCAATCCATGACTGCAAGTCATTATTGTCAAAAGTGTGCAATCATTCAAAAAATAGTTTCTTGTATTAGTTAATGCTGCTCTGGCGTAATATCAGTTTGGTCAAAAGCTGCAGAGCGTATGGCAGGCGGTCTGGCTGCTCTAACCGGTTCAAGAGGACTTCGGCTGCCCTCTTGCCCATCTCATTGGTCTCCACTTTCACGCTGCTCAAGGCAGGATTGGCAAATTGCGCAACGGTCGTGTCGTTGAAGGAAATCATGCTAACGTCTTCGGGAACGCGGACATGCAGTTCCCGGAAGGCTTTCAAAGCGCCAATTGCCATGGCATCATTGGCCACCAGCAGGCAGTTCGGCTTTTCAGCCAGTTTTGGCCAGGCCAGCTTGATCGCCTCATACCCAGTTTCTGAAGTAAAGGCGCCAACGATAATCCAGTCTGGTTGATACAGATCCTTCGCCTGAGCGTAGCGTTTGAAATTCCGAAAGCGGAAATCGGTCAGGTTGTCCTTGTCATAGTGATCGCTCAAGTCCCCCGCCAGCATCCCAATCTTGGTCCGGCCAGTCTGAATGAAGTGATCAACGATTTCTTCAACGGCGCTGCGGAAGTCTGAATAGACGCTCGGAAAGCCATCCTCCAGGTGATTGCTGTCAACGAAGACGACCGGTCCTGGCAGCTGCCTAAGAATTGACATCTGGCCAGCCGAATACTGATCGCTGCCGATCACGATCACCCCAGCGTACTTATCCAGCTCCTCCCAGTTAGCGCCGGCGTAAAGGAGTTCATGTTTAAGGCCTAATTCTGTCAGCCGCTCAGTAATTCCCAAGCGGATGGAATAGTAGTACAAGTCGTTGAGCTCTTCCTCAGGGTCGCACCACAAGACGATTGCTGCCGTCTTGCCGCTAAAACGCTGGTATTTCTTGGAAAGATGCTTGGTATAGTTCAAGTCTTCCGCTGCCTGAAAAACGCGGTTGCGGGTCTCATCGCTGACGGATAGAGTCGAATCATAATTCAAAATGCGTGACACGGTTGCTGGCGATACGCCAGCCCGCTTGGCCAGATCCCGGATAGTTGCCATCTTCACCCTGCTCTTTTCTCTCGATTGGAATAAGGAATAATTCACTAATTTAAATTTAGCATAATTAGAAGTTTCAAACTAGTCAAGTGTCAAGCTAGCTGATGTGAGAAAGGCGAAATAGTAAAGTTCAGTTCGTAAGACTTGCTGCTTGGCAGAAGATATTCGTCATGGACTGGCGCACCCCAGGAGTCATCACCGCCGACGCCCATTTGGGCGGCCAGCAGCTTGACCCAGGTGTACTCGGAATCGGGCAGGTCAAACCAGTGGTCAGCCGCTTCCAATTGCGCGGTGCTGTAAGGAAGAACGCTACCTGAGAAAGGTTTAGCAGCAGAGCTAAAGACTACACCGCTTCCTTGCTGGTCATAAATCGCCAGCTTGCGCAGTCCCTCCCGATTGCCGGTTTCCTGCGGGCGCAGATATCTGGCCACGTTTTCAGCGGCTGAGGAAGTCCAGATCCCCAAGAAGGATCCAGCTTGCCGGTCAAGATAGTTTTCTTCTGGTCCCTTGCCGTAATATGCGAAATGGTTAAAGTCATGCGGCAAGGCAAGTTCCAAGCCAAACTCTGGCAGGCCAGGCAGCCCTGCGGCGCCTGGGAAGACGGCTTTGACGCCGATTGTCCCCGTCCGGTCAACCGTATAGGCAACCTTGACCTGCAAGTCTTTCCCGACAGGAAGCAGGAAATCATAGCTGATTCTCGCGCCAGTTTCGGTCAGCTCCAGCTTGAAGTCAGTCTGTTTGGCAAACTTGCCGGCATTCTCCCACATTGCCTTGTCAAAGCCGTAGCCGGCGCCGCGGTCATTGTCAGTCAAGGCGCGCCAGAAGGTCAGGCGCGGCTTCTGTTTGATCAGCTCGCGATCAGCATATTTGAGGGAAATCAAGCCGCCCTTGTCCTTGCTGAACAAGGCCTTGACGCCGTTTGCCCAAACGCCCAGGTTGAAGTCGCCGTTAATGATCCGGAAGTCAGGCAATTCTGCTGACGCTTGCTTCTTTGCGTGCGTTTCAGGCACCAGGTATTCGGCGCTGGCCACGACAAAGCCACTGCTTGCCCAAGGCTGGTCTTCCTTTAAGCGGGCATCCAGGTGCCAAACCAATTCACCAGTCAATTCCGGCGCCTTTGGCAATGGCAGATTCTGCTTATCTTGTGCCACAATGTTCAAATTATAATGATATTCAGCAGCTGGCCGGCCATCGCAAAGCAGGGTCAAGACGAAATCATAGCCGCTCGTATCCACGAACAGGTTATCATTCTTGATCGTGATGCCCTTCGCGTTGATGGTCATTTTCAAGCTGCTGTACAACTCTTTCACCGTCCGGGCCTTTGGTGAAGGCGTCCGGTCGGCAAAGACGATGCCATTGCCGCAGAACTCGCCGTCATTTGGACGGTCGTCAAAGTCCCCGCCGTATGCCAGGTACTCTTGCCCCTGGCTGTTCTTGGTCAGCAATCCCTGGTCAATATAGTCCCAAATGAAGCCGCCTTGGTATTGCGGATACTTCTCAAGTGCCGTGTAAAGCTGCAACCCGCCCGTCGAGTTTCCCATCGCGTGTGCATACTCACAGGAAATGAATGGCTTCGGCGGGTTGGCAGTCAGATATTCTTCAATCTCTTTTGGCTTGGCGTACATCCGGCTTTCTACTTCGGTGATAAAGTCATAGTCCCGGTTCCAGGTCACCCCCTCATAGTGAACGACCCGGCCAGGGTCGTTCTTTTTGAAAAACTCGCCCATCTTTGCCAGATCATCGCCAGCGTAGCTTTCATTGCCCAAGGACCAGATCAAGATGGCCGGGTGGTTCTTGTCCCTTTGGAACATGTTGTTGGCTCTGAACATGACGTTCGCCAGCCACTCCGGCTTGCTGCCGGGCACGTTCCAGGAAGGCTCCACCTTGGTCAGCTTGTTCCAGCTCCCATGGCTTTCCAGGTTGACCTCATCAATCAAATAGATCCCGTATTGGTCACAAAGCTCATACCAGCGCGACTGGTTTGGATAGTGCGAAGTTCTGACGGCATTGATGTTGTGCTGCTTCAGGAAGTTGATGTCCCAAAGCATGTCCTCCTCAGTCACTGCCCGGCCCCGGCGGCAGTCGAATTCATGCCGGTTGATGCCTTTGAAGACGATTCGCTTGCCATTCAGCAGCATCAAGCGGTTCTTGATTTCGAAAGTCCGAAAGCCCAGCTTGAGCGGGACGACCTCCAGGACCCGGCCGCTGTCTTCAAGCACCAATTCAGCCTTGTACAGGATTGGCTGCTCGCTGCTCCAGGCCTTGACCGGCAAGTGGTCCATGACGAAAGTGCCAGTTGCGGCAAAGCCATTTGCCTGGCTGTCATAGACCTGCCCGTCCAAGTCGTAAAGGCGCAGGAGAACTTGGTCTGCCTGCCCCGCGGCTTGGTACTGAACCGTCAGTTTGCCTTCGCGGTAGTCATTTTCAAGCGTGCTGGCTACTTGAAGGTCTTGGATATGCGCAAGCGGAATGGCATACAGGTCAACATCCCGGAAAATGCCGGACAGGCGCCAGAAGTCCTGGTCTTCCAGGTAACTGGCTGAAGAATATTTGAAGACTTCAACCGCCAACTTGTTGTCGCCTTCCTGCAGGCAGTCGGTCACGTCAAACTCGCTAGGCGTAAAAGAGTCTTCGCTGTAGCCGACAAAGGTGCCGTTGAGCCAGACGTACATGGCCGTTGCCACGCCTTGGAAGCTGAGAATGACCCGCTTGCCGCTTAAGCCCTTGTCCAAAGTGAAGTGTTTGACGTAGCCGGCAACCGGATTGTCCCGCAGCGGCGTCTTCAGCCCGGTTTCCTCGCTCCCGTCCCATGGGTATTGAATGTTGACGTATTGCGGCTGGCCATAGCCAAGAACTTCCAAATTGCTTGGAACCTCAACCGTGTCCATGCCGCTTTCGTCAAAGCCCATTTGATAGAAGCGCCGGCTCCTGAGCTCAGGGCTCTTGCTCCAGACCAGGCGCCAGGCCCCATTAAGCGACTGCTTCAGGCTGCTGTGTCCCCTTTCGGCTTCTGCTTCATTCAAGAAGTATTGGTGATCCGAATGAGCCGGTAAAGTATTCACCGCGAACACTTCTGGATCGCTGAGCCATGCAAATTCAGGCTTTTCTGCTGTTTTCCCCATTTTATTGCCTCTTTCTAGTAATGTCTTGCTTGATTGCTAGTTCTCGCTTACAGCCAATATCATAGCTTGGTCAGTTTGTTTTTGCAAGTGTTTTTAGTAAATATTTTACTAAGCTCTGAATAGCAACTGCTCTCTACACGGCTTGCTTTTTTTGGGTGAAATTCGGTTTCTTTCCTTATTTTGCGATTAACAAGCAACCGCAAAGCCGCCAAAATCCACCCGCTTTTTTTAAGCCATCGGCGACCAGGTTCCAACCCACCCTAAGCACTTTCTGGTAAATTGTTTACTAAAACTGTTTACTTTTGACAAATTTCCGGCTATAATCCATTTCGTAAACAAGTAAAGCGATTACAGCAAACAAAATGGAGGTATACTCGTGAACCGCAATGTGAAATCCAAAGGGCTCATGTCCCGCTTCTCCTTCGCGATGGGGAATCTGGGCCATGCCGCCTTCTATGGACTCTTGTCCAACTACTTCATTATCTTCGTGACCAGCGGGCTGTTCAGCGGCCTGCCAAACGCGATTGCCAACAAGTTGATCTACCTGATTACCACCTTGATTGTCGTCGTCAGAATAGCCGAAATTGCCATCGATCCGTTGATCGGGAACGTGGTCGACAACACCCACTCCAAGTGGGGCAAGTTCAAGCCCTGGATCCTGGCCGGGACTGTCATCAGCTCCGTGCTGATGATTGTCCTCTTTACGGGGATCTTCGGCCTGGCCAACAGCAACTGGGTGCTGTTTTCCATCCTGTTCGTCATCATCTTTATCACCCTGGACATCTTCTACTCCTTCTCTGACGTTTCCTACTGGGGGATGGTGCCGGCTTTGAGTGAAGACAGCCGTGAGCGTGGGGTCTACACCTCCCTGGGTAACTTCACGGGGACGATCGGCTGGAACGGCCTGACCATCATCGTCGTTCCCCTGGTAACCTACTTCACTTTCAAGGCTACCGGCAAGCATGAAGAAGGTCCAAGCGGCTGGCTGGCTTTTGCCGTGATTATTTCCTTATTGACCATCGTCTGCATGTTCATCACGGCCATCGGCACCCAGGAAAAGGACAACCTGATCCGCCGGGCGGCCAACAAGAAGAAGACCAGCATCAAAGACGTGCTTTTGGCCTTGGCCCACAATGACCAGATCCTTTGGGCATCTTTAGGCTATTTCCTTTTCTCATTGGCTAACGTCATCACTAACGGCGTCTTGTTCTACTTCTTCAAGTTCATCTTGGACAAGCCGGAGTCATATTCACTGGTTGGCGTGGTCGCAACGATCATTTCCTTCTGCACCTCGCCTTTGTACCCAATTCTCAATAAATTCATTCCGCGCAAGTGGCTCTTTACAATTGGACAGGTTTGCATGATCCTGTCCTACATCATCTTTATTTTCTTCAGCAGCAACCTGGCCTTGTTGATCATCGCGATCGCCTTGCTCAACTTCTCCTTTGCCCAGCTAGTAACGGTCTTGACCTTGACTGACGCGATTGAATACGGCCAACTGAAGAATGGCGAAAGAAATGAAGCCGTTACCTTGGCCGTGCGGCCAATGATCGACAAACTGACCGGGGCCTTTTCAAACGGCCTGGTCAGCTTCATCGCCGTTACCTGCGGCATGACGGGAGCAGCAACCGCAGCTGACATGACCTCGGCCAGCATCCACACTTTCAAGAGTTTTGCCTTCATCATTCCACTGGTCTTGGCAATCCTGGCCCTGATTGTGTTCGACAAGAAGGTTACCTTGACCGAAAAGAAGCATGCCGAGATCGTCAACCAGCTGCAGGAAAAGCTGAGCGTTGACCCAACCAGCACTGGCAAGGCTGGGACGACTGAAGTTGACGCTCCAGTCACTGGGCAGCTCAAGCCCCTCTCCTCTCTGCCGGATAGCTTCGTGCCCCAGCACGGTGAAGGCTTCGCCATCAAGCCAAGCGAAGGCAAGATCTACGCGCCATTCACCGGGACCGTCCGCTTCACCTTTACGACCAAGCATGTCTTGGGCATGGAATCAGACAATGGCTTGGAAGCCTTAATCCACATTGGACTTGGCACCGTCAACCTGCGCGGTGAAGGCTTCAACAGCTACTACACCGACGGGCAGAAGGTTGAAAAGGGCCAGCTGCTGATGGAATTTGACCGCGACCTGATTAAGGAGCGCGGATACGATGACACGGTGATTATCCTCTTCACCCAGCCGCAGCGTCTGCTGCACTTTGAAGACGTGGCTCCGCGCGAGACCAAGTCAGGCGAAGAGATTATGCAGGTTACCGTCAAGTAGTGAAAAAATGTGACAAATGTGTTAAATAACCGCGCCCCTCTTGAGGTCGCGGTTATTTATGATATATTCTTCTACATGAGTGCAGGAAGGGAGTGTTCAGATGTATGCAAAGATGCCGTCACGCCTAAAGGAACTGCGCGAGCAGCGAGCGTGGACCAAGACGGAGACTGCCAAGCGCTTAGGCGTTGGCACGTCAACTTATTCCAACTGGGAATACGGGCTCCGGGAGCCCGACATCGACCGGCTAAGCCAAATGGCCGACCTCTACGGGGTAACGGTAGATTATTTGATTGGCCGCAGCAACCAGCTGCCAACCGTTGATCTGTCTCAAAACAAAATCGATTTCATGTACAAGGGGCAGAAAGTGCCGGAATCTGAAATGAAGATCGTCCGCCGCCTCTTGAATTCAAAAAACGACTGATTTTTTATTGAGAATATAAACTAAAATCCTCCACAATCGCAGCAACTAGTGATTGTGGAGGATTTTTTTGAAGTTGATTCCTGAAAAATCAATGTCTCAGCTTATGACATTGGATCGAGTATTGGCAACTATTTCAGATACGTTTCCTTGAAGTCCCAGTTGCCTCGGGTGGAGTAAGCCTTCTTAACGTTCGGCCGAACTAGCATGACGCTGGTTGAGTAGTAAAGCGGGCAAATACCGGCATCATCAAGCAGAATATCTTCTGCCTTGCTCAGGTCGCTCCAGCGTTGACTGGTTGAGGCAGTCGTCTTTGAATCAGCGATCAGCTTGTCATATTCGCTGTTTGACCATTGCCCGTCGTTTTGACTGTTGCCAGTCGTGAACAGATCCAAGAAGGAAATTGGGTCGGCAAAATCGGCAATCCAGTCGATCAGGCCCAGTTGGAAGTTGTGGCTGGCCAAACGATTAAGCAAAGTCTTGAATGGCACGCTGTTGACTTCGACCTTGACTTGCGGCAGAGCGGATTCAACGTTTGACTGGATGGCTTCGGCCGTCTTCTTGGCGCTGTCAGTGTCGCTGGAAATCAAGGTCAGCTTGATCTTGCTCTTGCCCAGTTCCTTCAAGCCCTTAGCCAGGTACTTCTTGGCCAAGGCCTTGTCGCCGCTGGCTGGGTAAAGGCTCTTGGCGCTGCTTGAAACCAGGCTGGTGTAGTCTTTGCCGTCAACCTTGGTCAAATCCTTGGCCGTCAGAGTGTTGGCCGGCTGGCTGGCCCCGCCGTCAATCGTTGAAACCAGACCCTTGCGGTCAATCGCCAAGGCCAAGGCCTTGCGGATGTTGGCGTTCTTGACGTAGCTGCTGCCGCCCTTGCCTTGACCGAATTCCATGTAGAAGGTGGCACCCAGCGGAAGCGAGGTAAAAGCCTTGTTATTCTTCAGCTGCTTGATTTGTGAAGAATCAAGCGAGGTCGCGTCCAGCTTCTTTGACTGGTAGAGGTTGTAGGAAGTCGTCGTTGACTTCTGCACGCTCCAGCTGATCTGGTCCAGCTTGACCTTGCCCTTGTCCCAGTAGTTCTTGTTTTTGACCATCTTCCAGGAAAGGTTGGACCCAGTCCAGCCTTTTTGAACGTAAGGACCGTTGTAAACCATGTACTTTGAGGCCGTCCCGTACTTAGAGCCAAACTTCTTGACCGCTCTTTCGTTTTGCGGGAAGAAGACCGCGAATCCCATCAGCTTGTTGAAGTATGGAATCCGCCGTTCCAAAGCTACGACCAGCTTGTACTTGCCGACGGCCTTGATGCCAAGGCTGGAGACTGGCTTCTTGCCGGCAACGATCTTGTCGGCATTCTTGATTCCCGAGAAGAGGTAGGAGTATTCAGATTCAGTCTTGGGGTTGACCGTCCGCTGCCAGGAGTAGACGAAGTCCTTAGCCGTCACCGGATCGCCGTTAGACCACTTATCGCCCTTGCGCAGGGTAAAAGTATAGGTCTTCCCGTCTTTGGAGACTTTTTCGGAAGTAGCCAAGCCTGGGGTAATCTTTGAGTCCTTGCCCAAGCGGTACAAGCCTTCAAAAGTGTTGGAGATCTGCGTGAAGGAGACTGAGTCAGTCGCCTTGGACAGGTCCATGGTTGGAATTTCTGACCCGGTGGTCCAGTACAGGGTCTTCTTGCTAGAAGAGCCGGCTTTTGAAGAGCCGCAGGCCGTTAACGCGAGCGCGGCCAGGCAAACGCCAGCCGCTTGGCCAATATTTTTAGGAAGTTTCATCGTCTCGTCCCCCTACTTACACTATTTTCGTCATCACAGTTCGTTAAAGAGATAGCCTTTAAGCTTGTTTTAATTATATTTTCATTTAGAAGCATACGCAAGTACTTGCAATCTTTTCAAGAATATTCAAAACTTTAGCAATTTCTCCTGGGGAGCAGACTTATTTTATTCAGTGATTTTCCGATTTAGCTTAATTTTATTATGTCAAAAAGCGCCGCATCCCCGGGAAATCGGCAATGCGGCGCTGGCGGCTTAGATATTTATTTTTTGGCAAGAGCAAGACGGGAAGTCGTCCAGACGATATAGAGACAGGCGCTTGTCGTCAAAGCAAAAGCCGTTAGGTTGATTCCAGCCAAAGCACCGCCCCGCGCTAGCAGCAGGACGCTGCTTATTGATGCCAAGATGGTCAAGGCCGGCACGACTCGCGCGTCAAGGCGGAGGTCGATGGGACTGGTGCCCGACTCACTCGCGGGCTCAAAGAAAACTTTGAAGATGAAAAAGCTGCAGATCAACATGCCCAGCAGCAAGACTGAAAGCGCCGCGACAGTGACTTTCGCCCAGACTGGCTGAGTCAGCAAGGCATAGCCGGCCGCGAGGATGTTGGCAGCGGCAGCCGCCCAGCCGCAGACGCGGCCGATTTGCTGAAGCTTACGGCGATCAATCTCGTTTGTTTTGCTGGTAAAGGATTTTGGGATAAGTGAGCGTTGGTACTTTTTATTTTCCATGAGCACTCTCTTTCTAATTCGCAATGTTTGCATTTATCCTATGCTCTTTTTGCCGGCTTTTCATGCTTTCTGCGTATCTTTTACGGTTACTTAAGACCTTTTCCAAAAAATAAAGAAAAGTCGCGTGTCCCTTAGGACGCGCGACTTGTTGCAACTGACTGGACTACTTGAAACAGAGCAGAAACATCGGTGAATGCCAAACCGTTCCGTCCGGGAAGGTTGCCTCGACCGTCACGTAGCTGTTGGATTCATCATCACAGTCATAGTCGTCTTTAATTTCGTACTTGGTTCCCTTTGGCAAATCCTGGCAATAAAGTCTTATGGCTTTGCGGCGTTTTTCTTGGACGCTGGCTTATTGGCAGTCTTCTTGACAGCTTTCTTTCTGCTCTTTTGAACCGCCTTCTTTGCGGACTTCTTGACGACTTTCTTCTTGGTCGTTTTCTTAGTTGCCTTGTAAGCCTTGAACCACTTGGTCTTTTCCGGAGCTTGCACAAAGTAGAAGCGGCGTTTCCCCGGCTTGTACTGGCTGTTCTTGATGACCCAGCCGCAGCCTGTTGCCATAAACCACTGTGAACGGTAGAGCACAGTGCCTTTCTTGACCTTCCCAGCAGCGTAAAAGCGGTTCTTGGCTTCACACGAGCCGGTCTTGATCCGGTAAACTGGCATGCTCTTGGTGACTACAACCTTCTTGTTGGCTGCATCCCCGTATTCATAGCCGCTAAGATAGCTGGCTTGCACCGGACTAGCAGCCATGGCAGCCAATGACAAGCAGCCAATGAAGGTCAAAATTTTTCTGTTCATTCTGTTTCAGTCCTTTCCTCAAATTCGATTCTCTCCCCAAGATTAGAATACATAAACATAACAACTACTTTAACTATATCGCTTGCTGCCAAGCATGAAAAGGCTTTAGCGAAAAAAGACTGTCAGCGGCAGTCTTTCATATCAAATGTTATGTTAATCGTTTTTCTTTTACAAAATGCTCAGACCGATTACGGTCACGCAGGCTCCAACAGCCATGATGGCAATCCCCACACAAGCCATTTTCTTGAGCCGCAGGCTGCGGGCTTGTTTTTCCGGGCTGATCCGGGTCAGCGGGAATCTTTTCCGGTAAAGCAGGTAGGCCAGCAAGCCCTCTCCTCTTTGACCGTTGCTCAAGAAAAAGGCAGTCCCTTTGGGGTGAGAAATCCCCCGCAGATCAGCATCCAGAGCCAGCAAATGGTAGAGCTGATACCAGGTAAAGGCGATTCCGACTAACAGGATGGCCAGGCCAAATAAGACAAGCAGACTCATTGCGTACTCCTCCTAAATTCTTTTAGCGATGTCAAAATCCTTTGACGTCCACAATTTTACCTGATTTCCCATGCAATTAGAAAATTTCTCCTCCCTCTTGACTATAACCTAAGGTCACAGTTTACGCTTAAAGCAGAAGTTTAAAGAAAGCAGGCAAAAAAATGACAGAAGAACTGAAACGAAAAGTCTGGGCCTTTAGTTTGCCGATGATCAGCGAATTCCTGGTCCAGCAGCTCTACAGCGTGGTTGACATGGCCATCATCGGCCGCTTCCTGGGAGCCAGACAGCTTGGGGCCGTCGGGAACGCGGCCAACATTATCATGCTCTTCCTGGTAGTTTCAGGCGGCTTTGAAATGGCAGTCGACGTGATGGTCTCCCGTCTCTTAGGAGCCGGCCGCAATCAGGAAAAAGCCGCCGTTGCCCGTGACACCCTCTGCCTTTCCGCGATCAGCGGCTTGATCCTGGTCGTCATCGCGTGGCTCTCCCTGCCATCCCTTTTTAAGGCGGTTTCTCTGCCTGAAAACATGATGGGGGATGCTCTACTCTATGGCCGGGTCTATTTATTTGCCTTGCCGATCATCTACATCTATGACGTTGGCCGCGCTATCCTGATTTCCAATGAGCGGGCCCAGGTCTCCTTCTACCTCCTGGCCGGATCCAGCCTTTTAAACCTGCTTTTGAACCTGTTCTTCATCCTTGGCCTGCAGCTGGGCGTGCTGGGTTCGGCCTTGGGCACGGTATTGGCTCAAGGAGCAATGATGCTGGTCACCCTTTGGCTGTTGGCCAAAATGGACCGGCAGGAAGCAAAGCCGGTCTCCTTAAAGCCCGACCTCTCTTTAAAAAAGATCAAGTCCATCCTGCACATCGCCCTGCCGACCATTTTTCAGCAATTCGCGATTACCTTTGGCGCGACCCTGGTCCAAGCTTGGGTCAATCCCTTTGGCCAGGAAGCCATCCTGGGCTACGTGGCCATCGTCAAGTTCATGAGTCTGGCCCGGATCGTCCTGGTTGGCTTTGCCCAAACCCTGACCCTGCTGACGGCCCAGCTCCTGGCTGGCAAAAAGTTCGCCGCCGTCAAGGCCGTCTACCGCTACTGCTGCCGGCTCTCCCTGATCTACTGGCTGGCCAGCTCAGCCTTGTCTGTCTTCGCCTGCCGCGCCTTAGCCAGTCTCTTTTTTGACCCTGGGCAAAACCAGGCGGCCTATGGATTCTTTAAGATCTACCTGTTTGCCTTCGTTGGCATCCAGCTCTTCTCGATCTTCAAATTTATGAATGAAGGCCTGCTCAGAAGCATGGTTTTGATGAAGGAATACCTCTACTGCAACTTGGGCGAACTGGGACTGAAGCTGGCCGTCAACTGGCGGCTGCTGGCGCCTTTAGGAACGAATGCCTTTTGGAGCGCGGAATTAGGCGCCAGAATCATCTGCGTCCTGGGCTCGGCCGTCTTAGTGATCAAAGAGCTGCAGCGCTTGGAAGCAAAAGAAAAAGCCGGCTGTTAAGCCGGTTTTTTGCTGGGAAACATTACCGCGCCTGGCGGTCATGTTCCGTATCTTGATAGTATGCTTCTTTGGCCTGCCGCATGGCCTTGTCTGCTTCAAAGAGCAGCTGCTTGAGCTCCAGCTGATCAACCCTTTGCTGCGAAATGCCCAAAGAAACATGAAAGCCTTGCTTTTGCAGGTTCTCCAGGAGCTGGTCGCACTTCTTCTCTACCTCAGGCAATGATTCATCCGAAGCCACTGCCAAAAATTCATCCCCACCAAATCGGAAGCTGAGCTCATGGCCAAAATACCTGACCAATTCATTGGCAAGCGCAATCAGCATGACGCGGTCAAAGTAGAAGCCACTGATCACGCCAACCGTGCCAAAGAAGACCGAATTCCAGGAATCAGCGGTATAGCTGGCAGGCGTCTTATACTCCCACGCCAGCAGATTAAAGATAATCACCAAAAGCAGAATAGCCACTAGCTGTTTCCAGGGAGCAAGCACGAACATCGTGGGCAATAAGACCATAAAAACCATGACCGTCGTTGCTTGGCTTGACGGATTCTGCAGGGTCGTCCAGATCGCGTATACGGATAATAGCAGCGAAAAAAGCCAGACCAGTGGCCAAGTCGGCCAATTCCGGAACTTAGCCAGCAGGGTTAGCAGCACGAGCAACAGGCTGCTGATTCCCGTGCTGACGTATAGCACTTCCCCAGAATAGAACCAGCCGGAAAAAGTGTTGGAAAAGGGCAACAGCTCTTTAATTGAATCAATCAGGGCGGAAACAATCATCGCCAAAAGAAAGATTCCTTCCCTAAACAGGAGTATCTTCAGGTTGCTTCGATTGACGCGCTCCTTAACGGCTAAGTATTCGTTCTCCTCCAGGCCCGCATAGCATAGATAGTTCCATATTTTACTGTGGCTTTTCATTCTTGTGATGCATATCTAACCTTAAAAAAAGCGGGCTATTAACAACTAATACACTTCAATATGAACATAAGCGTGTTGGGCAGCAGCTTGCCTGAATAGCTCAATCAGTCTGCTTAACACCTGTTCAGCTTGTGCTGTTTCAAGGTGCTTGCCTTGATAGTGCTTCAAATCCTGTAAATATTCTACAGCGTCGACATCTGCCTCATCTTCATCCCATGGGCCTTCAAGCTGATTATAATCACGGGTCATGCCGTGCCAGCCTTTACCATCTAAAGGCGGCTTACCAACAATCTGAAAAATGTACCCATCCCAGATATGCAAACATAGACCTGCATAAGTAAAGGTCACTTCTCCTTCACCTTCGAAACCTTTATAATAGGTAAAATCATTTTTTATCTGACCAGTGTCCATTGTCCAGCAATCTCCTTTGTTCTTTAGTTAATCTATTTGCCGTCTTGGCATCTATGCTTGCTTGCCACATTTCAAATGGTACCCATTTCTTTCCAGTAGCAGATTCAACAAGCACTTCATCGACCGGTGGCCTAGCATTATTGCCAAATCCAACACCAGGCTTATGTCTACGCACTTGCCATGTGTTTCCTTCAGTAATTGGTGCCCCAGGCGTCCTAGTATGCCAACGTACCTCATACTTATAACCATCAGCACGCCAGTTATACTTTACTTGATTATAACCATTCTTTTTCTGGTCTTTAATCTTAGCAAAAGAAGGAATCTCTATAGGTGCGCTTTGAGACAGGACATTTCTGATATATTCTTTGACATCTTCTTTTTTTCTTTGTCAAAATCCTTTGACAGCCGGGATATTACAGTAATTTTCTAGGAAATTACTCTGTTTTTGTCCACCTTTGATCAAATACTAAAACACAGCATCCCCTTCTCGAAGGAATCGATCGGGGATATCGTGGAAGTTGGCAACCATGACAGCTTGATGGCAAAGAAGGGCTTTTACGCCGACCTTTACCAGTCACAGTTTGAACATGGTGAAGAATAAGAAAAAAGTAAATCATTTTGGATACATTAAAAGCCACCAAGCTCAAACTTGGTGGCTTTTGCTATTTCACGCTTCTGGTCGCGATAAAAGTCGGGATATTCAATTCGTGCAGGCGGCCTTCGCCGTTGGTATCTTCATAGAGATTGGTTAAAGTAAAGCCAGCTTCCAGCTGGCCGCCGATTTGTTCATCCAAGGTATGAGAGAACTGAACGCCAGAATCATCTTTTTCCAGCTGTTGCATCTGGTCAGGATTTTTCAACGGATTAAAAGGCAAAGAGTTGACGACATACTTTTCATCTTCGCTGTCAAACAGGTAGTTGATCCCGTTGTCCAGGCCAACCAGGAGTACCCCTTCCTTTTTCAAAACCCGGTAGCATTCTTTCCAGATCGGCTTAACTTTTTCAACGTAGCAGTTGGCAACTGGCTGAATAATCATGTCAAAGCTTTCGTCAGCAAAAGGCAAAGGCTGGGTCATGTCGGCTTTGATAATGTCGATATCGTAGCCTTCTCTCTCAGCAACCAGGCGCTCGCTTTTCAGCTGCTGGTCAGAATAGTCCAGGACTGTACATTTTGCTCCCAAGGCAGTCAAGATCGGCATCTGCTGGCCACCCCCGCTGGCTAGGCCAAGAACCTTTTTGCCGTGTAAGTCACCAAACCAGCTGTGCGGGACATACTTAACCGGGGTTAACTTGATCTCCCACTTTCCCTCTATAGCAGCTTGGAAGGTGTCGTGGTCAATTGCCTTGCCCCACTCCCACCCTTCTTTGACCCAGCGGTCGATCGTTTCAGCGTTGATGTCTTGATAGTTCATAATTGTTTTTCCTCCACGTAATTAATAGTTTTAGTTTAGCACAACGTTAAAATTCCTTCTGGCATTTATAACTTTGGTTTAACTTTTTCGTCATTTACCGTTGACTTTCTCAGATTTAGGATTAAGATAAAAGACATGAAATCAAAACAACATTGCTTTGAAAAGGAAAAGTAGTTTTGGCGAGACCTGCAGAGAGCTTCTGGTTGGTGTGAAGAAGCGGTCAGACCAAGTGCGAAAATCACCTTTGAGCGGAAACTGCGAGATTAGTGGTTTCGGGGTCCGCCCCTTAAAGCGGCAGCGCATTATCTGTGCGTGAAGGCCTAACGGCGAAAATAGGTGGTACCGCGCTAATAGCGCCCTATTGGATCAATTTGATCCAGTGGGGCGCTTTTCTTTTCCCTGCAAGATGAAAAGAGGAACGCAAATGAAAGTTAGAAAAATGGCAACAGTTACATTACTTGGCATGTCAGCTTGCACGTTGGCTGCCTGCGGCAACAACAATTCCCAAGCATCCAGTGGCAAGACAAGCCTGAACTTGATGGAGACTGACGTAGTCAGCTCCCTCGATACCTCAGTGACTGCCTCAATCCCCCAATGGGACACTTTGGTGCAAACTATGGCCGGCCTTTACCGGTCAGATAAAAATGACCAGCCAGTTCCCGCGGTTGCCACTAGCTATCATAAGTCCAGTGACGGTAAGACCTACACTTTCAATCTGAGGCACAATGCCAAATGGTCAAACGGTGATACTGTGACCGCGCAAGACTTTGTAACCGCCTGGCGAAAAGGCGTTTCTCCCAAAGCAATGTCTGGCTATAACTACATCTTCAGCAACATCAAGAATGCTGACCAAATCTCTCAAGGCAAAAAGGCGGTCAGCAGCTTAGGCGTCAAAGCCGTTGGCAAGTACAAGCTAGTCGTACAATTGGAAAATCCAGAACCGACCTTCATCGACAAGATGGTTATGCCAGCCTTTTACCCGCAAAACACCCGCCTTGTTAAAAAATATGATGCCAAATATGGTACGGCGGCCAAGTATACCGCTTTTGACGGGGCCTTCAAGGTCACCAAGTGGACTAACACCAGCGAAAAGTGGACTGCTGTCAAGAATCCATACTACTACGCTAAAAGCGCGGTCAAGCTGCAAAAGCTAAATTACCAAGTCGTCAAGGATTCAAACACTGCCCACCAGCTCTTCCAACAAGGAAGCTCAGATGACGCTGTAGTTTCAGGCACGACGGCACAAGGTCTGCAAAATAATAAGAACCTCTACCACCTCTACCGGTCAGGTAATAACTTCGTAAATCTGAATATGGCTAAGGGCGCCGTATTGGCCAACAAACAACTCCGTCAAGCCCTCTACTTGGCTGTTAATCGTACTCAGCTGTCTAAAAAGGTTTTAGCAGATGGTTCAAAGCCATCCTACACCTTCTCAGCACCAAACGCCGCAAAGGATCCGGCCAGTGGCAAGGACTTCGCTGCAGCAGCGCAGCCAAAAGAAACTTACAGTGTTGCCAAGGCTAAAAAGCTCTGGCAGGCTGGCTTAAAGCAGCTGGGCAAGTCAAAAGTTGAACTGACCCTGGTGGCAAGTGATACAACTACCGACAAGAATGTCAGTGAATTCCTGCAGTCACAGCTGGAAAGTAAGCTGCCAGGACTTAAAGTGACTGTCAAAAATCTGCCATCCAAGTCAGCCTACAATTTGGTTGCCAACGGCAAATATGACCTTTACCTTTCCCTGTGGCTCAACGACTACGCTGACCCATACAGCGAACTGCAGACCTTGGAAAAGACTAACAGCCACAATTACGGTAAATACACCAGTGCTGCCTACAACAATGAGCTCAGACAAGTCAGAAAAAATGCCGCGACCAGATCAGTCTACTTCAGCCACCTGTTAAAGGCGCAGGAGCAAATGAACCAAGATTACCCTGTTCTTCCTCTTTACACCATGGTTGAAGACCACCTGGTAAACTCCAACTTAAAGGGGGTACTTTGGCACAAGGTTGGCATGGTTGACTACACGAGAGCATACTTCAAGTAACAAGTGAATTTAAGACTGAAGGAGAAAAAATCATGGATCAAACGAGAATCGTTACTTTAGACAATGGCTATCACCTTTTTACCCGTAAGGTCAATGAAGGACCGGTTAAGTTGCTCTGCGTGCACGGCGGGCCTGGTGACAACCATGAAGACTTTGACAATTTCAAGGCTGGCTTAGCCGGCAAAGGAGTTGAGGTCTACTCTTATGACCAGTTAGGTTCATACTGGTCAGATCAGCCAGATTTTTCCAAAGAGGAAAACCGTAAGTATTTGAATATTGACTACTTTGTTGATGAACTTGAGGAAGTCCGCCAGAAGCTCGGTTTGGAAAACTTTTATCTGCTGGGCCACTCTTGGGGCGGCTTATTGGCCCAAGAATATGCAGTCAAGTATGGCCAGCATCTCAAGGCCGTCATTATTGAATCGATGATTGACAACCTGGATGAGTACACCGTCAACATCAACCGGGAACGAGACGAAATGTTCAGTCCGGCCCAAGTGGAATACATGCGCGAATGCGAAGCCGCAGAAAATTTTGATGATGCGATGTACCAAGAATTGGTCGCCAAGCTTTACTCTGTTTACTTGATCCGCCACCCGGAAAATGGAACCCGGCACGTGGTCAGCACGACCAATACCCAAGTCTACAATTACTTCCAAGGCAACAATGAATTCATGATGGTGGGCAAACTGACAGAGTGGGATTTCCGTGACCGTTTGGCGCAGATTACCCTGCCTACCCTTTTGACCGTCGGTGAATTTGACACCATGCCGCTCGATGCTGTCCGCCGGATGCACAAGACTTTGAAAAACTCCCGGATGGTTGTGACGCCAGATGGCGGCCACTGTCACCACATTGACAATCCAAAAGCATTCTTTTCTTCCTTATATAAGTTCATCAGTGATGTTGAAGCTGGAAAATTTGCAAATACAGATGAGTAGAAATAATAAGACCGCCACAATCGTGACGGTCTTTTGCTTGAAAAGTACCCAACTGAAGCTGTTTTGCGAAATTCGAGTTCCCCAAAAGTTCTCAACTGGCACGTTTTTAGTCCCGAAAGCACTCATCTAAGTCAGACCATTCTACATAGAAGCAAAAAAACTTGTTCAAGCATCATACCGAATGGCGTGATATTGAACAAGTTTTTTAGAGCCGCTTCACGGTCTATGACAATCAGTATTTGTTAACTGTTGCTATCCTTCTCAACGATAAAAGGTTGCAATGCTTCTGCCAGTGAATGCAGGTTACGAGTTTGGATGATAACCTTGCCGTTCCCGGTAAAGTGGTTGACCAGGCCTTCACCGGAAGTGAAGCCGAACATTCCGGATGCTACTTTAATGTCGTAGTCAAGCCCTGCATCCCAAGCAACGACGTGCTCGTTGTCGATTGAGATCGGCTTGTCGCTGGTCACCGTCAGTTCAACCAGGTCACCAAAGGCGTTGACCAGCATATCGCCTTCGCCTTCAGTTTGCATTACGTAGAAACCACCGGTTCCCCCAAAGGCTGCCTTGCTAAAGCTTTGACTTTTCATCTTGTAGCTGACGCTGTCGTCACTTGCTAAGAAGGCACCGGTGTTCAAGCAATACTGTTGCTTGCCAACGGACAGCTTCTCAATCTTGCCTGGAATTGCGGGTGCAACCCCGATTTGTCCGCCATCGGCATCCCCAGTTGCTTGGGTGATAAACATGCTTTCACCACTGGTCAAGCTCCGGCCAATCGCACCGAGCAGGCCACCCAGCCCCTTCTTGCTTGAGTTCATCTTCCCGGCAATGGACACGTCCTTCATGTAGACCATGGCGCCGTTTTCGACTTTGATGCTTTCGCCCTTGTCAAGGGTGACGGTTGCCAATGGGCAGGTGTTCCCGCCGCTTAATTCGTACTTCATGAGCTTCCTCCTTTTTTCGTTATTTTTTCAGTTAAATCTGCTATTTATGTCATTCGTTCTTTCCTATATTATATCAAAAGGCAACTTTTTCCCGCAATAATCTTATTGCCGAAAGATTAAGTCATGACGGGCTCGCGCTTACTTTCCCAGCGCGCTGAAATCTGGTTCAAAACAGTCCAGCAGGGTGAACTGTCCGTCCTCATACTTCAGCTTGAGGATAGTGCAGTTCTTCATCCCGTGCGGTAAGGGCTGCTTATAGTAACGTAAAAAGCAGGCCATGGCACCGCCGTGTGATACCGCTAAGACTGAATAGTGGTCTTCCTGCTCCATAACTTGGCTCAAGGTCTGGGCCATTCTTTTGCTGACTGCTTCCTGGTCTTCCCCGCCATATTTGACGAAAAAGTCCCGGTAAGGCAGCGGCGGGTTCAAAAAGTCGTCCATGCCCTCAAAGCGGCCAAAGTTCCATTCCTTGATTCCTTTGAGCCGGGCATAAGGCAGCCGGCCGCCGGTCACCAGTTCCAAGGTATCGCATGCCCGCTCGCTCGTGCTTGCATAGCAGTGGTCCAGCTTAATCTTGTTATCTGTAAAGTAGCGGCCAGCGATCTTGGCCTGGGCAATCCCCAATTCAGTCAACGGTGAGTCGCACCAGCCCTGGATCTTGTTTTCCAGGTTGAATAAGGTCTGGCCATGCCGCATGAGATACAGTATCTTTTCCATCACATTTTCCCCGTTTCTGTATAGCGCTTACATGGAAGTTATAGCATTTTTGGCAAAATCGTGAAAAAGCATTTACCTGCGGCATTTCAGCCATTTAGCCTGCTGAATCTGGTATGATGGAGTACTGAAGACCAAGCGCCGCTTGCAAATTAATAAGGACGGAATACTCATGATCGATTGGCTGGCCCTGACAAAGGACTTATATCTGGAAAAAGGCGAAAACCGGCAGCTGAAAAACTGGCGCGTGCACTTGCAAAAGACTGACCTGCTGGATCTGGGTCTCTACAGCAAAGGCAAGCTGGAAGAAGATGGCCGCTACAGCATCCCCTGCTACCAAATTTTCAAGCAGTACGTCAAAAGTCCGGACGAAGTCTACCAAGAGCTGGAAGACAAATATGGTCCCCTGCTCTCCAAGAAAGACCGCCGCAAGCAAAAGGGCCTGGCCAACCAGGCTAAGCTGGCCCAGTTAAAGCAGGAAGTCCAACCAGAATACGCCGCTTTTCTAACCCAGAATTATTCAGACAAGCAGCTGCTGAGCGACCTCCCCTTTTACCAGGAAATGGCCAAAGCTTGGGACAGACCGGCTGAAGGCGTCCTGCTGCCAACCTTTGCCCTGCAGGTGCTAGGCAATCCCCACGCTTTTGACCGGGGAAGCAAGGGCCGCGGCTGCCTTGACAAAATCATCCAGCAGCAACTGGGCGAAGACGCAGCATTGGCTGATTTCAATGTCTACCCTGACCAGCTCTACAATTTCGCCATGACGGCCAACTTGCTGGATACGCCATTGACCTACGACATCATTGCCCTGCCCGATATTGACCGCATCCCCCTGCCAAAGCAGATCAAGGTCTACCTGCATGAAAATTCCGGCGTGACCACCGCTTTGGCCAGCAAGTTCCCAGACCGCGCCTTCGTCTGCACGGGCGGGCAGGTCAACCTGGCCACGAAAAGGCTGATCAAGCGTCTCTTGACCAATCACTGCCAGCTTTATTATTCCGGCGACTTGGACCAAAGCGGGATCAAGATCGCGGACAACCTGCTCTTGGAGTTTCCAGACCTCCACCTGCTCAACATGGACCTGGCAACCTACAAGAAGCATTACCAAGCCAGCGTTCCCCCAGCAAAAGACAAACAAATCAAAGAAGTCGCCAATCCCGGTCTGCAGCAATTGTTGGCAGAAATCCAGCGCAAGCAGCGCGTAATTTTTGAGGAGGCAATCCATGATTTTTTATAATGACGAAAGCTTTATGTCCCAGGCGGACGGCTTTATCAAGGCGGTTGCCGTGCCAGGCCTGGCCCGGGACATCGTCGTCTTCTTGAACAGCCATCCCATGGGTGAATACACGCCCTTGCAGCTGAGCGAGCAGCTGCAGGCTGACTACGATGACGTCACCAAGCTGCTCAAGAAACTGTCTGCCAGCAAAAACCTAAAATCCATCCCCCTGACCAACCAAGCCAAGGCCCGGTCCATGAAGGAAGCCATGCAGACCACGGCCTATGCACTGACCAGCGAGAGCATGGAGCTCTTCCAGGCCTTTGACAAGATTGCCAACCTGCAAAAGCAGATCAGAGAATCCCTGTCCATGACCGAAACCGACCAGCTGATCGAGAACTTGCGACAATTGAAGACCAGTCTGGAGCAGCTGCTCACGGATCCGGACAATCTTGCCCTTAAGGGCAAGCTCTTTAAAGACAGTATCTCCCTTTATGACTTGTCTTTTGGCTACAACAACGGGATCTACAACCGGCTGAAGAACCGGATCGACAGCTTCGCGACCAACATTCACGACCTAAACATGCAGGTCTTCCGCTTGGAGACTGATGCCAATACCACCGGTGACTTGAACCAGGAGCTCTTTAAGCTGCGGGATGTAGTCAAGGAAGTCCTCGACAAGGTTGAAAGCAAGATCCCCGAAGTGCTGGAGGCTATTTATGCCCTGGAAGACAGCCAGAACAAAATTGGCCCAAAGCTCTTCTACCAGCCCCTGGCCCTTGAGCTCCAGGCCTTCAACGCCACCAAGAGCCCGGACGAGCTGGCGGGGATCATGGCCGGCAATATTGCGGACATTGCCCAAAGCGAGCGAACGGGCAGCGGGCTGTATTCCAGCCTTCTGGACCGCTTGAGCGACATGTTCTTCGCCTTGATCGACCTCATCTCCCAGAACCGGGAAATCCAGGTCAGCAAGGAGCGGGCGGAGCGCTTTTTGGCACAGGCCCAGATGTTTAAAGCAGGCATGAGTGCCCAAGAAATGGCCCTTTTGTTTGACCAATATGAAGGCACGCCCCATTTTCACCACTGGTACATGTCCAAGCATGCCAGCTACCGGCTGGATGATGAAAAAATCCACTACAGCTTTACGGCCAAAGCACGCAAGCAGGCGAAAAGCAAGCTGGCCCGGTCCATGGAGCTGACCGACCTGGAGAAAGCCGAATTAGCAGCTGAGCAAAAGCGGCACGCGGCTGAGCAAGCCAAGCAAAAGGAGCTGGGACAAAGCTTGATCAGCAAGTCCTTAAACCACTTGACCGACGCCGAGTTTGCCCTTTTACAGAAATTGCTGGGGCAGAGCCACTTTGACTACCGCTTCTCAGAAGCCGGGGACCTGGTTAGTGCCAGCGCCGCGACCGGCGACTACCTGCTGGTGAAGCAGTTCCAAGCAGACGACATGGTCATCAGCTCCCCCGCCCAAACCCTGATCTTATGCAAGTGCAGACTGGAGGTAAAAGACAGATGGCAGAATTAGACTGGAGCCAGATCATGCCGCAGCTTTTAGCCGGCAAGACGACTGCTTATATCAGGCAAAACCGGCTGCAGATCAGCAAGTATCTGAAAGACAAGTTCAACCTGGTCTTAGACCAGGACCTGCATCTGCGGGCTTATTCCAAGACCCACCCCGTTGGCATTGAAGCCGACAAGCGCGTGCAGGCCGATCCCCTCTTGTACCGGATCTATTATGAGACGCTGGCGAGACTGTCCAGCCTGCAGGTGGGCATGACTATCCTCTACCAGGATATCGTGGCCTATATCAATGACCAGGAAAACTTGTCCACGGCCAGCTCGGTGGAATTGTCCAAGTACCTGAAGCCGGTCATCGCCAAGCTGGAGCAAGACGGCATCCTTGTCCTGCGCGACCAGGACGACAAGGACTCCTTGTACGTCTTGACCAAGCGGCCCAAGCCCCAGGATCCAATCGACCTGGCCAAGGGGATCCAGAACGGCAACGACGTTGCCCGCCAGGAGCTGCTCTTAAACGGCTTCTTTAGAAAGGAAAGCATGGGCAAGAGCGAGTACAACTACCTGCAGAATTCCTTTGAGCCCTTTTACAATCCAGAAACCAGACAAGGATTGCGCCTGGTCAACGTCGATGACTATTTCCTTTTGCTCAACTACTCCCAGCTGGACTTCCCCAATACGGTCCAAAGCAAGCTGGACGCCATGGCCGTTGAATTGCTTCAGCTGATCAACGACAGCGGGCAAAGCAGCTTCCAGCTGACTGAGCTCATGGCTTTAGCCAAAAAGACCGCCAGCTACCAGACCATGACCGGGGCGCAGAAGGCGGCCGGCTTGAAGATGAAGCTGAATGAATTGCTGGGCGAATTGACCTACTACGGCTTGCTTTCCAAGGAACAGGACACCTGGTTTGCTACTTCCCTGACTGGGATCATCGTCAAAGAAGAGGAGGATAATGATGACGAATTATAAGCTGAACCGCTTTGGCTTTTACAACTACTTTAACTACCGCGACCAGGTGTTTGACGCCAATACCCAAGCGATCGTCTTTAACGGGGAGAACGGATCCGGGAAGACCGCGACCATGCTTTCCCTGTTTCCAACCATCTTCTTGGGCAGCATGCGGGTCGTCGACAGCAAGCGCAGCCTGGACTACTACATTAAGGCCGGTGAAGCGGGCTTTGCCTGGGTGGAATTCAAAGCCGGCGACTTGCTGCAGACCCTGCTTTTGGCCTACAGCAAGTCAGCCGAAGGCTCCAATACCAATCACTATTACTATGTCCTCAAGCAAGGCGTCAAGGGGGATGAGGTTTCCTACTCCACCAGCTGGCAGGAATTCCGCGGGGCCGTCAAGCCCTTGGTTGAGCAGCGCTATGACACCCAGGCTGACTACCAAAGCGCCATCAACCGCCTCTTCTTTGGCTTCCAGTCGCCCAGCGAGCTGCAGGAATACTTTGAGCACCTGGCCGCTTTTGAAAAGCCGCCGCTAAAGCAGACTGGCAGCACCGCGGAACTGGACAGCGCCTTGAAGACGGCTTTACCAAACCTCAACCACTACGCGGACCGGGCAACGGTAGAGAACTTTATCGACAATGCCCTAGCCATGGTTGAAGAAGAAAAGAAAAAGGCAGAGCTGGACCAGCTCAACTCGGCCTTGGCCAAGACCGAGGAATGGGAAAACCTGACCAACAAGCCGATCTTGGCCCAGATCCAGACTTTTTACGCCAAAGCCAAGACTGAGCTTAACCGCCGGCAGCGGGAATTTGCTGGCTTGCAAAGCCGCTTAGAGGAAACCAGGGAAAGCATTGCCCGCCTCAGCAAGCAGCAAGCTGAATTCAAGCAGGACTTAAAGGCAGAAGAAGGCGAGCGCGACGCCCTGCAGACCGTGATTGACGCCAAGAATCTGGACCAGCTGGCCCAGCAGATTAAGCAAAGCAAGGATGAGGCCGGAAGCCGGAAAAGAGATTTGGCAGCTGCCAAGCAAGACTATCAAAACGTCCAAAAACGGCTGGCGGACAACCAAGCAGAGCTGGAAAACGAGCGGACTGATCTGGCGGGAATTGCCAAAAGCCTTGAGGCCATTAAGGCTGAACTGACGCATTACCCGGCCCAAGCCGACCTGGCCCGTGCTTATCCAAACCCAGACCAGCTGCTGAAAGAGCAGCTGCGGCTATTGAAACAGCTGGCGGACTTGGCCAAGCAGAATGAGAATCTGCTCAGCCAGCTGAATCTGGTCAATCAGCAAATCAACAGTTTTGATGAAGCTGACTTGACCGACCGGATCACGGCAGCCTTGAATGCCCTTGATCAGGACACTGCCAAATGGCTGCGGGAAAGAGAGATCAGCTTTGACCAGACTCCAGACTTTGACCTGGACGCCTATGAGGACAGACGCCAGCTGCTGGAAAGTGCCCGGGCCCAATACCAGGAAGCGATCGTGGAAAGCCGGCATGACATTGCCGAAGAGCGGGCTCAGCTTAGCCAGCTGCGGACTGATCTGGCTAAGCTTAAGCAGCAGCCAAAGCCGGAAACGACGGCTGACTTTAAGGCCGGCCAACAGCTCTTTGAATTGGTTGACTTTAAAGAAGGCGTGCCGGCTGACCTGCAGCTGCAGCTGGAAAGCGACTTAAAGTACAGCAACCTGCTCTATGCCCTGTTTGACGGAAGCGGGATCAAGACCGGCTTGGAAGCCGCCGGGGTAGCTGACGGCAAAGCCGCCCCAGGACAAGCAAGCCTGGCTGACTACCTGGTCAGCCAAGATGACCGGGTCAATGCCTTCTTGAAGACGATCGCGGTCAAGGACGGCCACGTCAGCTACGCCAGCGTCAATGTCCACAGCGAAAAAGGCACGGCCATCACCCACATCGGTGAAAGCAACCGGCAAAAAGAGCGGGAAAGACAGATTGCCCTGCTGACGGAGCAGCTAAGCCAGGCGGAAGCGCGCCTGCAGGCGCTGCAGGACCAGCTGGCCAGCTACCAGGAGCTGTTTGATCAGGCTGATCCGGCCTCCTTCCCAAAGAGCGACCGAGTCACCGAAGCCCAAATCGCCTACCAAAACGCCCTGGCTGATCAAGGTAAACTGCACAAGCAGCAAGAGCAGCTGCAGCTGCAACTGGCTGACTTCAAGCGGCAAAGCGACCAGGTCCGTTCAAGCCTTTGCCCTGACCTGCCTAGTGAGCTCAATGCTTTTTACGACTATGCCTCTCAATGGAAAGACTTCAAAGGCAAGCAAAGCGAACTGGCCAGACAGGAAAAAGCCCTGGCCAGACAAAACGAGCGGGTGGCCAGGCTTGAAAAGCGCTTGGAGCAAGCCAAGAGCGAATTTGCTGACAAGAAAGCACAGGTTCAGAATAAGCAGGACCGCTTGACCGAAATGCAGACCCGGATTCAGACGCTGGAGCAGCAGCTGGCTGAAATTCAAAATGATCCAGAGACCCAAAAACAGCTGGCCAGAAAGGAAGAACTGGACCGGCTGATTGAAGAGGTCAAAAACAAGATCAGCAGAAGCGGCTACGATTTGGAGCACGAAAACCAGCAGCTGGCCGATTGCCAAACGCAGCTGCCGATAAAGCAGACCGCGTATGAAGAGCTGGATCATGAATACGCGGCGGTCACCGGCCTGCTGGAAAAGCTGGGGCTGACTGACAAAGTCCGGGATGCATCCCCTAGCGACTGGAACAATGAGCAGATCAAGGCCAGCAACCAAAGCAAGGCCAACCTGGCCATGATTGCCGTCAACGACATCAACGGCAAGACGGAATACCGGGTCGACAACAGCAAGCGCTTGGAATTTGCTGAGCTTGAGCTCAATGACGACCTGCTGGTCCAAGTCCAGAACCTTATGCATGATCTCGCGGTCGTTCACTATTACTTTGGGGACAAGGAACTGGAACTTGACAAGCTGTATGAGGACATCCGTCAGCAGCTCGAATCCTTCAGGGCATCGGCCGACGATGAGGTCCAGCGTCTGGCCCGCTACCTCAACAATTCAACGATTTTGCAGAAGATCCGCCAGGCGACCGCCGAAGCCACCAGCTTGACCAAGCAGATCAGCAAGTCTTTGAAGGAAAAAGAACAGACAAACCATATCTCCTTCTACACCAGCTTCAGTGAGATTCCTGACTACAAGAAGGACTACCTGGCTGCTTTTGGGAATACCTCAATCGACAGCCCGGAAAGCCAGAACGCGGTTACCCTCTTGATGGACCGCTTCTGGACTTATATCAAGGACAATAACGATGAAATGACTAGGGATGAGCTGGTTGACCACTTCTATGAGGAGTTTGACTACAAGAAATGGTATAGATTCAATATCAGCTTCCGCCGCCATGCTGGTGACGCCCCGGAAAAGATGACTGACCGGAAGCTTAATGCCTTTTCGGAAGGGCAAAGAAGCCGGGCAATCCTGGAGCCGCTTTTGATCGTCTTGGAACTGGATGAAAAGAAGATGACCAATCCGCTTGCTCCAAAGATCATCTTGATGGACGAATCCTTCTCAGGGATCGATGATGAGCAGCAAGAATTGTTGCTGAAGAACATCTATGATATCGCGGACAACTTTATTGCTACTGGCTACAATGCCCGACTTGCGGTACCAGAAAACAGCAAGGACACGACTTACTTCACCCTAATCGATCACACGGTTGATGGCAAGAATCACTTTATCTCTGTTGAACAGAGCATCGTCAGAAAAAATCGCTAAAAAACAAGGCATGATTCCGAATTAATGGAGTCATGCCTTTTTGGCATTTGGATTAAACTAAGCGTGCCTCTTCATCTGAAGCTGCTGCTTTTGGTAAAGTACAGTTAACACAGCCCAGATGATATTAATAATATGTTCTTTAAAAAATACACATTACCCAAAAAGCAGCATCCCTGATTCCCAGAATGCTGCTCTCCTCTATTCATTTATTTCTTTCACCACGCGGGCTGGCACGCCTGCAGCGATCGTTCTGGCTGGTACATCCTTTGTTACTCGCTCCATCACCAATCGTGACGCCTGGCAAAACAGTTACGTTCGCGCCAAGCCAAACCCTCTTGCCGATATGAACCGCTGCTGGCAGCAGCTCCCCTCTTTTGGCTGGATCTTGCTCATGGTTCAAAGTCGCGATCATAGTGTGGTGGCCAATCAAAGCCCCGTCGCCAATATAGACTCCGCCCTGGTCCTGGATGGTGTAGCCAGTATTAATGAACACGTTCTTGCCAACATGGATATTTTTCCACAATCAGTATAAAATGGCGGAACCAGTGCCAGACTCCGGTTGACCTCGCTGCCCGTCAGTTTGGCAAACAAGTCCTGCACCTCTTCTGGCGTATGATAAGCATTATTCAGCTCCATCGTCACCTTCAAGGCTTCTTGCGTCAAGTAAGAGCTGTATTCCAGTTCTTCTGAAGGATCAACAATCCTTTTCCCGCTGTTTGTATGTGCTTAAAAATCTTCCAGCTTCATTCGGCTACCCGCTTAATTCAAGTACTTGTCAAAGAAGGCTTCCATCTTGGCAAAAGTAATGATGTTCTTTTGGTCGTAAAGGTCAGTGTGGCTTGCCCCCGGGATCAAAAGCAGTTCCTTGTTGTCGGTGTACTTGCTGACTTTAATCATGTCGGCGTAGGCATCCTTTGACATATAGCAGGAGTGGGCCTAGTCGCCGTGGATCATCAAGACCGCGTTTCTGATTTCATTAGTGTAAGCAAACAGGCGCGTGTTCAGCAAGGATGTAGCAGCCGTTACGTTCCAGCCGCTGTTCGAGTTAAGGCTGCGCTTGTGGTAGCCGCGCGGGGTCTTGTAATATGCGTAGTAGTCCTTAACAAATTGCGGCGCGTCTTCTGGCAGCGGATCAACTACCCCGCCGGCCTTGGCATAGCTGTCAGCCTTAAAGTCAGCCGTTCTCTGCTTATTCAAGGCAACTCGCATCTTGTGGCGGGTTTCTTCATTGTCATTTGCGTCAAAGTAACCATTGCCCGTCACTCTGGACATGTCATACATGGTAGAAGTTACGGTTGACTTGATTCTAGTATCGATCGCGGCCGTCTGCAGGGCTATCCCGCCCCAGCCGCAGATGCCGTTGATCCCGATTCTTTCCGGGTCCACATTGTGTTGACCGAGATGGACGGGGTTTACTTTTTGGCAGGTTCTAGAGGCAAGGACTTGCTTCAAACGGATGCCTTTGGGGCGGTGAAGTTGATCCAGGCGGCTGAATTGGCTGGCGTTAAGCGCTACATCCAGCTGAGCTCAATTTTCGCGGCCGACCCGGACAAGTGGCAGGGCAAGGCAGAATTTGCCAGCTTGACTGACTACTATATCGCCAAGTACTTTGCTGACGAATGGCTGATCAGTAACAGCATGCTGGACTACACGATCCTGGCCCCAGCTACTTTGGAAGAATAGTAGGCTGGGACTGGCAAGGTTAACTTTAAGCCTGAAAAGTTTGCCGCCAACCCGATTCCCGACGTTGCCGCGGTTTCGGCCCAAATTCTTGACAAGGAAAACACCTACGGCAAGATAATCAATATGACTGGCGGTCAAACGCCGGTCAGTGAAGCTATTGCAGAAGTTTAAGACGAAATACCCCCCCTGGCACTTGCCAGGGGGGATTTTTGTTATTGGTCAGACAGCTTGGCCGGTTCTCGCTTTTTCCACCACTCTTCCAGTTTCCTTTCGCTGATGAGTTAGCCGGAGTCAGTATTATTTTTATCGCTAAGCTCTAAAATTTTCAACTTCTTCCGCAAGGCTTCTTCAGCGTAATCATTTTGTTAGCGGCGGGGATGCATCAATCTTCTTCCTCAGTTCGGTCAACTGATCAAAGTCTGCCATCTTCTCACCTCCGCCGTGCTTTTTCAGCTATTTCTAGCACAATCGTTCTTTCCAGGGTTGACATTAGTCCATATAGAGACTAACATTAATAAAAATTGTCCACAAGGAGACTTTTTATGGATTTAGAACGAAACCAACGCATTTGTGAAGCCGCAGCCCTGGTCAGCGTCCGAGCCAATCATGCTTATAGCCAGTACGATAAGCTGGTGGGATTGACCCAGTACGAGAGCATCATTCTCTATGAGCTTTTCACCCATCCCCGCCTTTCGCAAAAAGAGTTGGTCTACCGCAGCGGCATACCCAAGCAGTCCATCAGCAAGGGGATCCATATTTTACGTGAGCAAGGCTATCTGGAAGTCATCCCCGATGACCAGGACAAGCGCGTGAAATACTGTGCTTTGACCAAGGAAGGCAAGGCTTATGCCCAGAAAAAAGAAGCGCCGCTGCTGGCCCTCGAAATGCGCGTCATCGACAAGCTTGGACCAGACCGGGCCGAGCTGGCTTGCCAGATCCTAAATGAGTGGACCGACCTGCTATCCGCAGAAATAGCCAACTTAAAGGAGGAAAAACAGAAACAATGAAACTGCTATTGCCCTACTTCAAGCGATATAAGAAAGACGTCTTTGCCGCCTTGGTCATGATCGTCTTTTCAGCCTTCGCTACTTTATACCAGCCCCGCCTGCTCCAGCAGGTGCAAAACGAGCTGATGGCCGACCAGCAGCAGGCCGTCATCCGGGACACCGCCCTCTTGATTGGCCTGGGTCTGCTCTCGATTCTTACCGGGGTCTTGAACGTCTACTTTGCCTCCCGGATCACCCAGGGCGTCGTCAGCGACCTGCGCGAAGACACCTATGCCAAGATCCAGACCTTTTCTTTGGCCAACGTGCAGCAATTTTCATCTGAGTCGCTCAGCGTCCGCCTGATCAACGACATGCAGCAGATCATGAACATGATTATGACCATCTTCATGCAGCTGATCCGCATGCCTTTGATCCTGGTCGGCTCAATCGTGCTGGCGGTGGTCACGATTCCCCGCTACTGGTGGGCGATTGTCGTTCTCCTGGCCTTGATGCTGGCGCTTGGCACGGTTGCCATCCGCCAGATGACCGCCATGTTTGACCAGTTCCAGATGTACATGGACAAGCTCTCTGGCCGGGCGGGGGAATTTTTGCAGGGGGTCCGGGTAGTCAAATCCTTTAACCAGGGTCCGCAGGAAATCGCCAAGTTCAACCAGGATTCTGACGAATTGAATGAAGTCAACATCAAGGTGGGCTACTGGTTCTCCACTATCATGCCCGGCGCCCAGCTGATTTCCTACCTGGTCATCAGCCTGGTGGTCTACCTGATCGGGACCAGCATCCTGCAGCACCCATCAGACGTGGCGGTCATCAGTCCTTATGTCAACTATGTCTTGACCATGCTTTTTGCCATCTTGATCGTCGGCATGGCAGTCATGCAGATTTCCCGCGGGAACGTCTCCCTGCGGCGGATTCAGGAGGTCATGGACACCCAGCCAGACGTCGTCTTTAATGAAAAAGCTCCAGAAGACGTGCTGGGCGGCTCAATTGAATTTGACGACGTCTCCTTCACTTACCCAGACGGCACCAAGCCGGTCCTGAAGCATATCTCCTTCAAGGTCCAGCCGGGACAGATGGTCGGCATCGTTGGGGCCACTGGCTCGGGCAAGACGACTCTGGCCCAGCTGCTGGCCCGGCTGTACGATCCGACCACGGGAACGGTCAAGATTGGCGGCAGCGACCTGCGCCAGGTCAATGAGACCGCCCTGCGCAAGACGGTTTCCTATGTCTTGCAGAAGGCAATCCTGTTCTCAGGCACGATTGCCGACAACCTGCGCCAAGGCAAGCAGGATGCCACGCCATATGAACTGGAGCGTGCCGCCCAAATTGCCCAAGCCAATGAATTCATCCAGCGCTATGATGAGACTTTTGACCATGAAGTCGAAGAGCGCAGCGCTAACTTCTCCGGCGGGCAGAAGCAGCGCCTGTCAATTGCCCGCGGGATCATCGCCGGCAGTCCGATCCTGATTCTGGATGACTCAACTTCCGCCCTAGATGCTGAAAGCGAAAAGCTGGTCCAGCAGGCGCTTGAGAAGCAGCTGCCGGAAACGACCACGGTCATGATTGCTGAAAAAATCGTCTCCGTCATGCATGCCGACAAGATCCTGGTCTTGGATGAAGGCCGCCTGGCAGCTGAAGGCACGCATGAAGAGCTGCTCAAGACTTCGCCGATCTACCAGGAAATCTACCAGACCCAAAAAGCCAAGGAAAGGAAGGAGGAAATTTAATGTCCAACACCCAGAAGTCCCTTGCCTATCTTAAGAAATACCTGCGCGCTTATCAGAAGCCGATCGTGATTTCCGTAATAATCTACCTGCTGGCCACTGCCGCCCAGGTAGCCGCGCCAACCCTGCTGGGGATGGCGGTCACGGACTTGTCGGCTTTTGTCAAGGAAAGCGCCCAAGGCCATGCCACCCTCACCCGCTTCTACCAAGCCTTGACCTGGATGGCAGCCTTCTATGCCTTGAATTCCATCGCAACCTACATTGCCTGGATGATGATGACGCGCTTTAACGCCAATGCCAACAATGACATGCGCAAGGGCCTGTTTGGCAAATTGCAGCGGATGACCATCCGTTACTTTGATACCCACCAGGACGGGCAGATCCTTTCCTTGTTCAACAGTGACCTGGACAACATCTTCAACGCTTTGAACAACGCCTTTTTTGAAATAATTTCCCAGTCCATGCTGTTTATCGGGACGATCATCGTGATGTTCGCCATCAACTGGAAACTGGCCATCAGCGTGGTAATCACCACCCCTTTGATCCTGCTCTTGAGCTTTATCATCATGAAAAAAGCCCGGGTCTACCTGGACCGCCAGCAAGACCGGGTGGGCGAGCTCAATGCCTACATCAACGAGCAGCTCAACGGGGAAAACATTATCATCACCCAAGGCCTGCGCGAGCAGTCTGTAGCCGGCTTTAAGAAAGAAAACGCCAAGGTGCGGGAAGCCATGTTCAAGGGGCAGTTCTACTCTGGCATCCTGAACCCGCTGGTTTCCGGCTTCTCGCTGTTAAACTTCGCAATCGTGATCGCCACTGGCGCTTACATGATTATGACCAAGCAGGTCAGCCAGGCGGCCGGCCTGGGCTTGATCGTGACTTTCACCGAATACTCCTGGACCTACTTCCAGCCGCTGACCCAGGTTACTTCGATCTACTCCATGCTGCAGCTGGCCTTAACCGGGGCCCGGCGCCTGGAAACGGTTGAAGCGCAGGCTGAAGAGGATACGGTTCCAGATGGAAAGACCATTTCTGGAGTGAATGAAGCCGTTCGCCTGGAGGACGTTCATTTTGGCTACACTCCTGACAAGGAAATCCTGCACGGGGTATCAATTGAGGTGCCTAAGGGTCAGTCAGTTGCCGTTGTTGGCCCGACCGGGTCCGGTAAGACCACAATCATGAATTTGATCAACCGCTTCTATGACGTAAACAGCGGAGCAGTTACTTTTGACGGCACTGATGTCCGCGACCTTAAGCTGGAAAATCTCAGAAGCAATGTCGGGATTGTCTTGCAAGACTCAGTCCTCTTCTCTGGCACGGTAGCTGACAACATCCGCTACGGCAAGCCGGATGCTTCTATGGATGAAGTTATAGCCGCGGCTAAGGAAGCCCAGCTGCACGACTTTGTCATGACCCTGCCCAAGCAGTACGACACGCCGATTGAGAATGGCCAGGCCAACTTCTCTACCGGGCAAAAGCAGCTTTTGTCAATCGCCAGAACTATTCTGGTCGACCCGGCCTTCCTGATCCTGGACGAAGCAACTAGCAATGTCGACACGGTTACGGAAGAAAAGATCCAAAAGGCCATGGACAATGTGATTGCTGGCCGGACCAGTTTCGTGATTGCCCACCGTTTAAAGACGATTTTGAACTCAGACAAGATTGTCGTATTAAAGGACGGCCAGGTTATTGAAGAAGGACCGCACGTCGACTTGATCAAGAAGCACGGCTTCTACTACAAGCTCTACACCAGCCAGATGGCTTTTGAATAAAAGAAACATGCAAAAAGGACACCTGTCACGAATAGTGATGGGTGTCCTTTTCTTATTACTCGCCTTATTCAGTCTTGCCGCTATAATCAGCAATCCCGCCAATGTTTTTAACCTTGCTGTAGCCTGCCTGCTTAAGCCAGGCAACTGCTTGACCGCTCCGGTTGCCGCTTCGGCAATAGACAAAGAGCGGGGTATCAAGATCCGTGATCTCGCCTTGGGCAGATTCAATCTTGCTCAAAGGGATGTTGATACTGGCCGGGATGTGCCCTGCCGCGTACTCATCCTTTTCTCTGACGTCGATCAGTTTAGCCTGCGGCGTTTTCTGGTATTCTTCAACGCCAGCGTTAATGTCGTTTGCTTGAAGTTGGTCCATTCTTTTCTCCTAGTTTGCTTCTTCACCACTGTTGTTTGAAACCCACTTCCAGGTGATATCCCAGTCAGATGATATTGACCTCTTACAACTTCTTTTCCAAAAGGACCAGCGGGACATCCTTGAGCCCGTTGAATTCACAAGGAACGATTCCGATTTCCTTGTAGCCCAACTTCTTGTACATCGCCCGGGCGTTCTTATTATGGGCATTGGTGTCCATCCGCAAATAACTGGCAGCAGACTTCCGCGCGTAGTCTTCATAAAACGCAACAAAAGCCTTCCCGTAGCCGCGGTGAGCTGCGTATGGATCAACCACCAAAGTATGCAGCACCATGACTTCATCGTCTTTAGCCGCATACTCCCAGTTCCCCTGCGCGTAAGCAGCAACCTGCTTATCGTTAATAATAGCAGTAGCAACGACCTTGCCCTGGTCGTCTTCCAGGACGAAAAGGTCGCCTCTTTCCAGTGCATCTTGCGCGGTATTTCTGGTCGGGTAAATCGCTCTGTCCCAGCCGATTTCTACTTTTCCTGCTTCCTCGAAGTCGTGAATATGGCTGTAAATTTCAGCCACAGCATCAAGGTCCTTGTCTTGCGCTTTTCTGATCAAAAAATCACCTTTTCTTCTCATTCTGCCATGCGTTTCATCAGCAAGCTGTCAACAAAGTCGCTGCCAGCATCGCTGACAGTGCTTCTTAACCATGCAAATTTCAGCTTGGAGCTATCGAATTTGGCCAGCTCCCGGTCAATCTCCAGCCAGACTTCCTGGTTGGCTACTGGTTTTCCGTTAGCCGTCTTCCAGTCCCGCTTTTTCCAGCTCTTCATCCAGGCCGGGCCATCTTTTGTGTCGCTGACGGACTTGATCACGTACTGGGAGTTCAAGACAAACAGCAAAGGCTGCTGGGTCAGACCCAACTGTTCCAGCTTCTTCAAGCTTTCCAGAAAAGCTGTCATTTCCATTTCGTTATTGGTCGCACCCAAACGGCCGGCACTGTTAGCAAGCCGCTTGCCATCATGCTCGATCATGTAGGCCCAGGCAGCCTTATCGCTATCTTGGACATGGCTGCCCTTGCGGGCGCCGGTGCTCCGGCAGGCACCCCCGGTATAAATAACGGCAGAATAATCTTTCTTATCGTATTCTGGCTCCTGCTTAACTGCATTTTGCGGATCAGCTGGATCAAGCTTTAAGTAGTTCAAGGCATCCGACTCACGGCTAAAGGACTTGTATTCAGCTCCCGGGAAGCCGTTTACCTGCTTTTCAGCTTCCGGCCAACTGTAATAGATTCCTGGCTGACGGCCTTTTCTGACAGCATAAGTTTTTTTAGCTTTTTCTGCTTCCTTCACTTCAGCATCAGCAACTTCCAGCTCTTGATCATTCTTGATCTCTGTCTTGTAACGCCTTAGGCCAGGCAAGCGGATGGAGAAAAGATTGATGATGCTTACCAGGTCATCCACCAGTTCTTGGCTGGGGCTGGTCGTGGGGTTATTGATGACCACGATTTCACTTCCGTGGCGCTTGCAGAAATTGGCAAACCAGTCAAAAGCCAAGCGTACAAAGCGGTCTTTGTGGGTCACGTAGATCTTGTTGACCTCGCCGTCTTCAACTTTCTGTAAGAGCTGGTTCCATTCCGGACGGTTAAAATTCAGACCGCTGCCAATGTCTGACATACTTTCGCCCACAGTAATGCCGTTGGCGTTACAGTAGTCCAGCAAAAAATTCTCCTGCTTGGCCAAATCATCGCTTGCCCAAGCAACCGACACGCGGGTATAGATCACGTTTATTCTGCCGTCGTTGCTGGATGCGCCAAGATACTCGTTAAGCTGCTCTTGGGTGTAGTAACGCCGATTTGTGGCACTTCTTTCAGCCTTAAGTTTGCCCTCCCGGTCCCACCTTTGCAGGGTAGCAACAGAGACGTCAAGGATTTCAGCAGCTTCGCCTACTTTGTATTTCTTCACGATAAAAGGCCCCCTCACATTGTTTGCTACTAGTATAACATGACTTGCATACTTGCTGTTAGCAGTTACACACAATAATGGATATGAATGGCTGCCACTGATTGCAATTAACTTCTAGGCCGCGACTTTTTCAAGGTGCAAAGAAAAAAGCATCCCTCTTCGCAGAATGATCCGCGCGAGAGGGATGCTGTCGATGAAAAACGAGAATTGTTACATCTCGTCCATCTGTTCATTAACAAGGGCATCAGCCAGGTTGTTGCCATCGCTATCAGCATGGCCGTCGACGTGCTGCAAAGTCAAATCGGAGAACTTAGCAATTTCCTTGTCAATTTCCTTCCACAAATCCTGGTTGGCAACTGATTTCCCATTAGAATTTCTCCAGCCCCGTTTTTTCCATCCTTTGATCCAAGCAGTCCCATTGGCAGAGTCACTGAGGGCCTTGCGAACATAGTCTGAATCTAAGGAAAGCAGCAGCTTCTTCTGGCTAAGTCCCATGTCTTCAAGAGCCTTCAAGCTTTCAAGAACAGCCGTCATTTCCATCTGGTTGTTAGTAGCTCCGACTTTGCCGCCAGTAGTGGTCATGGCATGTCCATCATGCAAGATCACGTAAGCCCATGCTGCCTTGTCAGTTGGCAAAACGTGTTCACCTGCATTGTTGCCGTTGTTGCGGCAGCCACCGTCGGTAAAAATCCAGGCATCGTATTCGGATTCAAGTTGTTCTGCTTCCAGCTTTTCGATGATGCTCATTTTTTCTTGTTCTGTCATAGTTATGACTCCTTTACTTGTTAAATTATTAATTTTTTTATTTTCATGTCTTTGAAGCATTTCTGCTTCATCTGACAAGTTAATTGTAGTACATTGCTTACATTTCTGCAATACTTACTTACGTTTTTGTAATACATTTTTTGGACATAAAGAAGCCGCCCTTTTAGAGCGCAAAAAAACGTGCCAAACAAGTTCTGCTTGTTTAGCACGTTTTTAGATATATTTGCTTCTGCCAAAGAGATAGCCTTCTGCAGCTAAAGACATTAAACTCCACTCCGATTAGCAATAGATTGTTATGCTTTTTATCATAGCATCGATCCCGCCAAAGTAATAGCAACTATTTCAGCCAGCTTTCCCGCTTTAGTACGTTTTCGACTTCTGGCAATTTATAGCCAAGCAGAGTATCGCCCTCTGGGTCAGTTTTGACATAGGTGAAGCCAAGTTTTTCCTGAACTCTCTTTGATTTCTCATTTCCCTCATAGTAGCAGCACCAGACTGCCTTGCAGCTTAGGTCGGCAAAAGCATGGTCAATTAGGCAAGTTGCTGCTTCTGGGGCATAGCCGCGCCCCCAATATTCTTTGCCAATCCAATAGCCAAGCTCTGGTTCATCGTCTTTTTCTGAGCAGGCATCCTCACCAAATCTCAAGCCCGCGCAACCGATCAAAAGATTGTCGTCTTTCCGCAAAACCGCGTAAGTTTCCGGGGCTTGCAAATTCTCTTGAATCACCTGCAGGCTCTCTTCAACAGATTTATGGGCGGGCCAGCCAGCGGCAGGACCGACGGCTGGATCCTTAGCTAATTCGTAGAGGCGGGCGGCATCACTGTCTTCCCAGGGTCGCAAGCGCAATCTATCAGTAGTTAGTTCCATTTTTTCCTCCTGGATTTTTAAATTATCTATGGCGCTTGATTAGCTGACTTGCGTTTGATTGCTAGAGCTCGCAGAAAGCTTGCAAATTGCTGCCTAAATGATGTTAAAGTGATGTGTTTTGCCATCAAGCTGTTGGCCGGCTATTTAATCATAGAAATAAAAAAGAGCGCCTATTAAGCGCTCCAACCGGTTCGGTACAAGTAATCAGCTGGTACCATTTTTTGCACATCAGATGTGACCTCCGGTTCATAATTCTGGTATCTACATTGTACTATTCAATTGTGCTACAATCAAGAGGCACATCGAGACCATCAATCTCAAAACTAGGATGTGTGAACGGGGGTGTTTCCCCTATGAACCTTTGGTTCATAATTTTGGTAGTGGTACCTCCGAAGTACCTGAAAAAACTACTTAAGCACTTGTTTAGGTAGCAACCTGGCCTCCGCTCTTGCGGGGGCTTTTATTTTGCCTCACTTGCGCACACATAAAAGTCCTCGTACCTGCGATAGTGCAGATACGAGGACTTGTTTTACCCCAATTCCGTAAAGAACTCTGTTACAATTCTATCCAATTGCTCCTTAATAAACGAGAACTCCTGTCCCAGGTCTAGCGTCTTCACGCTAATCTGGTTTCCACTCATCTGATAGTCTTCATCGGGGACAATCTCCTCGTCAGTCATGGCATATAAAAGCATCCCTGCCACCGTATCGTTCCTTCGTATTGCCGCCAGATTCTTAACATAGGCAAAAATCTGATAAAGGTTAGCCGAGTGTATTGTCTTCGTGTCAAAATTGCTCTGCAAGCTATGAGCATAATACTTAGCGTCAATTATCATTTTCCTGCCACCATATGACAAAAGTACATCTGACTTCATCACCGGCAATAAATTCTTATTGTCATCGTCCAACTGCCATGGAATCATGGCAGCCTTCGCAGTAAAGCCACGGTACTTTTGGGCGTACTCTTGCACGTAATACTCCAGAACGAACTTCTCGTACAGGTGCGACATCCGCTGGTCATCAGCAAAGTCAGTTAACCGCATTGTTCCCTGCTCTGCAGACATGATTTTACCTTCAGTCAGCAGCTCACAAATTCCTAGTAGCAGCCGGTAACTCTGATTGTAGCGGTGAAAGTGAAACTTCTGCCAGGACACTTTAGACAAATCAACCATATCAATCTCACCAAAGAAGACCAACTCTTTCTTGAGCAGATCACGGTATTTCTTGTCAACCTTCTTTGACCGCGCCAACTGTACGGCAGTCGATTTCAGAATTTCGTTCGGGATAGCTGACTTTATTCACGGTCTTGTCCTGCGGCTTGTCAGCCAATCCTAATAGCAGGTCATGCAGTGAGTTCGAATCAATATCCGCATCTTACTCCAAGAGCCCCTCATCATCTTCCCAATCAAAAAAGTCGTCATCATCTTCGTCGTAAAATGTCTCATCAAAGTCATCACCGGTATCGTAGCCTTTGACTTCTACATAAGAGCGACCACCAAGACCCCAGCAAGGCTGCTCGTAAACAGCTTGCTTCATCAGCATGGACATTTCTTTAAATTCACGTTGGCTGAGCTTGAGCTTATAGTACTCAAAAGCAAACTGCAGCTCATTCTCGGCATCATATAAGACACCAGTGCCTGATTGATAGATGTAAGTTACCAAATCAATTATCTCGTTTACGGCCGTATCACCCGGTATAATTCGACTGGCAACTTTATCCAACTTTTTTCCGTCAAGCTTCAGCTCTGAGAGAGCCTGCCGGAAATTTTTTTCATCTTCATTTTCTTCATGCGTTGCGTAATCGAGGAGATTTTCAGGAGTCAGATAGAGTCGACCGCACTCTTGGCAAATTTCCAGGTAAAGATTCCAAATTTGCTGGATGTTTATTTCTGTCCAGGTAACTTTCTTGTTAACCAACAAGGGGCTAGTCAGCGGATTGTCAACTTGCTTGGAATATTTGTCAAAAACTGCAGGATTATAAACAAGATAATGAGTTCCTGATTGACCGCCCGTAAGCTCGCCAAAGCTGATAAACTGTTCAGAAGTGATTTCTGGGTAGGCAGCATTGTGCTCTTTGATCTTTTGAAATAAATCGTACAGGTCATCCAGTGAAATGATCCCGTAGACATTAACCGCACCGATATAGAACTGAAGAAGAAAATCAATCAGCTCAGCTGAGAAACCAGCTTGCTTAAGTTTTGTTAATACTGAATTTTGCATCATCTGCTCTTTTCTTTTAAAAAACGTTATCTCATCTATTGCTATTTTACTTAAACTTCCCACACCAAAAAGAACTATGAAGCCTTGAAAACTCAATAGTTTAGCCAGTGAATATTCAATTAAGCAGCTAGTGATGGCGACAATGCCTCCTGCATGTACTTCGGGAGGCGGGAAATGAAAGCATTGGCAAATCTTTCTATCTGCTCTTCGGTCGGTTGGAAGATCTCTTTTACGCTCTCGAACATGGCTTCCACCAGGATCTAGAGAGAGTGATGAAAAGTGATGTCCGCAAGCTCGCCTATTGTCCTGTCATCTCGTTTGGAAACTGACATGAACATATAGCGCAGAAAGACAAAAGCCGTATGAGCTGTCGGTGCATCATATGAGAGGCCATGGTATTCAGTGCCTAGCTTCAAGAAGCTCTTGCAGGTCTGATGAGGATTGGAGAACCAGCTGTCAAACATGACGTACTTGGCAGTAAGTACGGCTTTTAGTACTTGATCAAGCAACTGAATCACCACATCGGTTCCTTTGGATTGGGCCATGATCCGTCTCTTAGCAGCGCTTGTTCGCTTGTCTACCTTCTTGGTCGTACCAATGACGTTTTCCTCTTTCTTTGAAGACAGGAGCGATGAAACGATTGAGACAAAGGAGGAGCCATCCGTCCAACCCATGGTCATCATTCGAAACCCTTTCTTGTAGGTCATCGAGACATGATCGAACACTTTGGCGACTAGTTCAATCTTCTTGTATCCAGTTCTGGAATAAAGTGAGTCATCAAAGACAAAACAGTCAGCCCGCTGATCGGAAGTCAATTCTCTCAAGTGTCCCATTGATGATCTTTTCAGCCAGTAGAATAGTAAAGTGGAGCCAGTTGATATGTGGGTCTTGCATGAATCGGTAATAGGTGTTCTTGGAGAAACCAGCGTTGAACTTTCCAGACTTCTGTTGCATGTACAAGCTTCTGTCTCGGAACACGTTACTGAAGATGTAAGAAAAGATCTGCTATAGGGGGACTCCTATGGACTTTCGAAGCCCACATCTGCGGAGAAGGCCCATAATCTTGTAGTCCTTAAAGAATTTTTCAACAGAATTCGTAATTGGGCGTTCATTTTCAGTATCGAATGATGGTAAACTAGACATAGCACAAGCCTTTCGTTTGATATTGATGATGTTGTGGTTGACTAAATTATATCAAGCGAACAAAGGCCTTGTGCTTTTTTATTGGCTAAACTATTGAATTTTCAAGGTACAAGCCCACTTTTGCAAGTGGGAAGTTTAAGTATATAACTTAAACTTCCCACACCAAAAAGAACTATGAAGCCTTGAAAACTCAATAGTTTAACCAGTAAATATTCAATTATGCTGCTAGTGATGGCGATATAGCCTCTTGCATGTACTTCGGGAGGCGGGAAATGAAAGCTTTGGTGAACCTTTCCATCTGCTCTTCTGTCAGTTGGAAGATCTCTTTCACGCTCTCGAACATGGCTTCCAC
>NZ_VUMX01000039.1:0-12454 GCF_009695985.1 Lactobacillus porci | reverse complement strand
CTGGAAGCCTATTTACCATGGGCTGAGAATGTTCAGCTACACTGTAAGTGAAGTCCCATAAACTGATTAATCCCATCTTAGCATTGCTAGGATGGGATTTTAATATACCGCGATATTGGGCGCTTACCATTTTTCCACTTGCATTCGCCAAAGTAGCCGTTCAGCTTCTGGTCATCGAAACCGACAATGTCCATTTCGACTTGCTTCTTTTCCTTGGGATCAGGACCCCACCAATTGCCTAAGTTTACAAAAGGCTCTGGCACCAGTTCTGGATCAAACAGTTTGGACCAGAGGTATTCTTGGGAGAGTTTTTCAAATTCTGGTCCCATAAAGTGGGGAAGCTGCTTTATGATGTAGTCTAAAATTGGCTCGGTAATCCCCCGTTCGATAAAGCTGACCCGTTTGCCGACGAAAGTGTACCAGAAACGGAACATGCCATCCTTGATGGCATAGATGGTTTTCCGGCTTCTGGCTTTATCGATTTCCGTAACTGGCACCCGTTTTTCGACAATGCCCAGGTCGATCAAATTGTCCAAGTAGGGGCTAAGGGCCCCGCTAGCAATACCGGTTTTAGTTGAGATTTCTGACAGCCGGCTGGCCCTAGCAGCGATGGCACTGATAATGGAGCTGTAGCTTGCCGGCTCGCGGAGTTCTTGATTGAGCAGACTCATTGGTTCCGCGTAAAGCATGGCGCTTGTCGTTAAGAAATTGTCCTTGATGTTGTCCCTAAGGGATTTTTCTGGAGACATGAAGGAGAGGTAAAGGGGAATTCCGCCGGTGATGGCATTGAGCTCAAAAACTTCTTCCTTATTTAATTGCGGGAAAAATTCTTCGGCATCATGCAGGCTGAAAGGCTTCAGCTTAAACTGGGCAGTTCTGCGGCCATAAAGAGGGCTCTTGTAGCCAAGGACCTGCTTTTCCATGAAGGACATGGAGCTGCCACAGAGGATGAGAAAGAGCTTGTTCTGTTTGAAATAGTGGTCGATGTAGGATTGCAGCATTGAACTGATTGGCGGATAGGCTTTCGCCAGGTAAGGAAATTTATCGATGACTAAGATTAAGCGGCCATTTTTCTTAGAGAGATGGATGAGATACTTGAAGGCTTGCTCAAAGGAGGCAAAATTTGGCCCATCCAGATAGCTGGGATCTTCGAAGGCGTGAATCGCGTCAGAAAAACGGGCCAGGTTTTCCAAGGCGTTTTCTTCAAGGCCGGTAAAATAGATGGCTTGTTTGCCTTTTAGAAATTGGTTGATCAAGCTGGTTTTCCCGATACGGCGGCGGCCATAGATGACCGCAAATTGAAAGCTGTCTTCTTGATAGAGCTTATTCAGAGCTGTAAGCTCTTGGTTTCTGCCGATAAACATTAAAAGCACCTCGTTAACAATACTATGATTTACGATATTATACTTTACAAGTTTACGATATACAAGTTTACGATATTGCTAATTAAGAATTGAAGTTCCTGCATCGACTTGCAAATACACAAATAAGCCATTCTATCTCAACTCTGAGGCAGGATGAAGAAATGGCTTGACTTTTTTAAAATAAAGATTAAGCTTTCCCAAGAAAACATTAGCAATAAATGAGGAGCTTAATCAAAAACAAAATGATTGAAATTGATCAATTGTCGTTTGACTACCGGACTTTCAGCAAGGAACCGGGCTTAAAAGGAGCTTTGCGGGATATATTTCACCGTCAGTACCAGGCAGTACCGGCCCTCAAGAATCTCAATCTGACCATCCAAGACGGTGAGATCGTCGGCTTGATCGGGCCAAATGGCGCGGGGAAGACCACCTTGACCAAGCTCTTGACGGGAATCATCCAGCCGAGCAGGGGGCGCGTAACGGTTGCCGGGATTGCTCCAGGAAGCCGGCAAAAGCAGCTGCTGCGGCAGATTGGCGTCATGTTTGGCCAGAAGTCGCAGCTGTCCTGGAATCTACCAGCGGCCGACACCTTGAACATGCTGGCGGCCATCTACCAGCTGGAACCAGACCGCTATCAGCAGCGGCTGCAAGAATTATGTGCCATGCTGGACATCAGCGAGATCATCAAATTGCCGGTCCGCAAGCTGTCACTGGGCCAGCGGATTCGCTGTGAATTGGCCTGCTCATTGATTCATGAGCCCCGCTACCTGTTTTTGGATGAGCCAACCATCGGCTTGGACCTGCTGACTCAGGAAAAGATCTATGACTTTTTAAAGGACGAAAATCGCCTGCATCAGACGACGATCATTTTAACTTCACACAATGTTCGCGATCTTGAGGCCTTGGCCCAGCGGTTGCTGATTTTGAGCAAGGGCGAGCTGATTTTTGACGACAAACTGAGCAAGCTGCCCCTGCAGATTAAGCAGGCTGATGCTTACTGTTTGAAATATTGGATTGGCGACCGGGCAGACGTGCGCGAGGAAGTCATTCATGACCCTGGTCAGCTGTTTGCGAAGATGGAAGAATTTCGTCCAGAACAGATTATTTCTTTGAGCAAGACTGGGGTCTCGGTAGAAGACGTAATCTTGAAGATTTACCAAAGAGAAAAAGAACGCCAATTGCAAGAATAAATTGAACACTTACCATAACATCTGCTAGATTTTGACTATCTACGCCGGTAAATGCGGTCAAGTTCGGTGTCAGGAGTCTTGTAGTTTAAGATCTTCCGAGGAAGAGAGTTGCACCATACCTCGATCTTAGCAATATCTTCCACACTGTACTTATCCATACGGTCTCCCTTGGGAATATAGCGTCTGATAATCCCGTTGTGTCGTTCTACGCTGCCTTTATCACAGGATGTATAAGGGTGAGCGTAGTACACAAGAGTCTTGGAAACTTGCTCAAGATCGGATAGATCTGCGAACTCAGATCCGTTGTCGGTTGTGATAGACTTAAAGATTTGATTCCATTTGGATCCGTAGTACTCTCGAAGCTTATCAAATGCCTTCATAACGCTAGCTGAGGTCTTATCCTCAATCTTGATCATGAAGAACTGACGCGTCTTTCGTTCGCACAGAGTAAGCAATACATCATCGTCCTTAGTCTTGTGTCCAAGAACCAGATCGCATTCCCAGTGACCAAAGTCCTTACGGCTTTCGATTCTAGGACTACGTTCATCGATGCTTCGTCCCAGGATACGCTTGTTTACGCGGGCACGACGAGTCTTAGTATTGCGCTTGACCTTCTCTGGAAGATCACCGTTCTTGATATCCATTAGGCCCAAGTCAACGTAGTTATACAGAGTTTTGGTTGATACGACCTGATCCTTTTGGAAGATTCCCTTGGCCAAAGCATAACCCACGCAAGCATCAAGAGACCAGCCTCGATTATGGAAGCAGTGGGAAACATAGTCGATGAACTTATGTCTGCGAAGAAACAAGCTCTTGCGGCCGCATTCGCTTCTATGTAGTTCGTAAGTGCTTTGCCCTTCGACAGCTTTATATCGCTTCACATTGCCGGTATACACGGATACTGTGCCTCTTTTGAGCTCATATACGACCGTGCTTGGTGAGCAGTTAAGTTCTCTAGCTATAGCACGATTAGAGTAGCCCTTAGAGTGTAGCTCCTGGATTGTAGTCCGGTCGTTCAGCTTAAGGTGCTTGCCCTTTTGGTGTGGTTTAGTGTTAGAATATGAATGATCCATTTTAACCTCTCTAGAAATGTTTGTGGTAATTCATATTCTACCAGATGGTTGAAATGGATTTTTTGTGCTCTAATCCAGTGAAAACGATTTTTCTTACTGGATCGGAACAGTGTTCAGTTTAATTTTACAATCGGCGAGAAGAAAAAAATAAAGATCTTTGGAAAGAAATAGATAAACAACTTAAACTTCCCACACCAAAAAGAACTATGAAGCCTTGAAAACTCAATAGTTTAACCAGTAAATATTCAATTATGCTGCTAGTGATGGCGATATAGCCTCTTGCATGTACTTCGGGAGGCGGGAAATGAAAGCTTTGGTGAACCTTTCCATCTGCTCTTCTGTCAGTTGGAAGATCTCTTTCACGCTCTCGAACATGGCTTCCACCAGGATCTGAAGGGAGTGATGGAAAGTAATGTCCGCAAGCTCGTCTATCATGCAGTAAAAGAGCTCGCCTATTGTCCTATCATCTTCATCATCTCGCTTATGAACATGTAGCGCAGAAAGACGAAAGCCGTATGGGCAGTCAATGCATCATATGAGAGGCCGTGGTATTCAGTACCAAGTTTCAAGAAACTCTTGCAGGTCTTGAAGAAGACCTCGATGTCCCATCTTTTGCCGTAAATTCTGATGATCTCATTTTCATCGATCGTCATGTCCGTGCAAATAAGAGCGATCCAGTCTTTGCGGTTGGAGCGATTTCTTACGCAGACTATTCTGGCGTCAATCTGGGTACCATCTTTGGCAGGATCTCCAACCTTTACAGGGACGGACAAGAGATATCTTGAACGACCTCGCCGCTTCTTGCATGCGCTGAAGATCTGCTTGACGTTCATCCGCTTACCATCGAACTCGTATGTGATCTTGGAACTCTTCTTCACCATGGCAATTACGTTTAGGTCACGTTGCTTGATCTGGACGATCTGATGAGGATTGGAGAACCAAGTGTCAAACATGACGTACTTAGCAGTAAGCCCTGCTTTCAAAGCTTGATCGAGTAGCTGGATAACTACATCGGTCCCCTTTGATTGGGCCATAATTCGTCTTTTGGCCGCGATTGTGCGCTTGTCGATCTTCTTGGTTGTCCCGATGACATTCTGATCATTCTTTGAGGACAAGAGAGATGAAGCGATTGGGACGAAGGAGGATCCATCAGTCCAACCCATGGTCATCATCCGAAAGCCCTTCTTGTAGGTCATCGAAACGTGGTCGAATACTTTGGCAGCCAGCTCAGTCTTCTTGTATCCAGTTCTGGAGTAGAGCGAATCGTCAAAGACGAAGCAATCGGCACGTTGGTCAGAAGTCAGATCTTTCAGGTGCCCATTGACGATCCTCTCAGCTAGCAGAATAGTGAGGCGAAGCCAGTTGATATGTGGGTTCTGCATGAATCGATAGTAGGTGTTTTTGGAGAAGCCAGCAGTACACTTGCCAGACTTCTGTTGCATGTACATGCTTCTATCTCGAAACACATTACTGAAGATGTATGAAAGGATCGACCAAAGTGGGATTCCTTTGGACTTGCGGAGCCCACATCTACGGAGAAGCTCCATAACTTTGTAGTCCTTGAAGAACTTTTCAACAGAACGAGAAATTTGGGGTTCGTTTTTGGTATCGAATGATGGTAAACTAGACATAGCACAAGCCTTTCGTTTGATATTGATGATGTTGTAGTTGAATTATATCAAGCGAACAAAGGCCTTGTGCTTTTTTATTGGCTAAACTATTGAATTTTCAAGGTACAAGCCCACTTTTGTAAGTGGGAAGTTTAAGTAAACAACTAATGATGTTCCCGGCTGATAAAGATAATAGTATTGAGGAAAGTAGGGGTATGAGAATATTAAAGAGTGCCCTTAAGGATACTCAAGAATATAATTCAAATTGGCAAGGTGCTAAATCTTAACCTAATATGGAAAAATATTTTGGTGTATAGATTTATATGTGGGCTTTAAGCCCACTTTTTTTGTGCAAAATAAAAAAGCTCATACATTAGAAGCATAGGCAGGAAAAATAATGAATTAAATTTTAAAGTTCAAGTATAGTACACCGCTGCTCTTCATCTGTTTTAAGAATGGAGAAGCATCAGCGGTAATAGTTTGGCCACCGCTTGCATCTATACAGCCATTAGGACTGCAAAAACTTACTTTAGCATTCTTAACGGTGCTACCGTCTAAGTAGCTTGGCAAATGATCAGTAATTGTTGCTGCAGAATACTTCTTCTTTTCATCAGCAGTATCTTGCAAAGCTTTAATTCTAAAAGCTAAACGGTAGTGTAATTCTTGGCCGGCAACAACTGTACCATTGTCATAGTTGGACATATCCCAACTGTGTTTGCCAGTTGTGCCTTCTTTGCGTTTGTAAACCCATTTAGCGCCTTTACCAGGACTGTCAGGTAGGTGTTCAGGCTTTGGTTTTTCACCACCTGTAACAGTTACGTTAACTTGGTTAGTCTGGCCGGTCCAAGTAAGCTTACCCGGCTTATTTGGAGTAGGTTGAACAACATATTGTGCTTTATTGTGAACGATACCGACAATTTTTTCACCTTGCTTACGGTTATAATTAAATTTACTATTTGGAGTAACTTTAATTACTACATTGTAAATACCGTTGTAGAATGCACCTTTCTTAAGAGCACCCGGCTTTGCCAAGACTTTAACACTGTGTTTGCCCTTGGAAATATTAAAGAAGCTGGTCTTATCAACCATTTTACCGCCATCAGAGCTTTGTTTATAAACTCTAACGCGGCCAACATCAAGGCCCGGATCTAAGTCATTGTCAGCAAAACCATAGTTCTCTAAGTCTCCAGCCGGTTCCCAGTAAACAACGTTTCGGATGTTGTAGTAGAAGCTGCCTTGAGGCTTCGGAACTTTTAGGTTCTTAACCCAATCGCTGCCAACTTTAGTACCTTTTTCTTTCAAACCGACATATTTACCAACAAGCCGTTTTGAAGGGTGCCATAGCATATTTTTGTTGGAGTTAAGCGCAATCCAGTTACCAAATCCACCCAACTTAACTTTTTTCTTGATGTCACTTATTTTACCAATCGTAGCACCGGGTTTAACTGGATATGAACGCTGCTTGTCTTTTTCAAATTTTGTACCTTCATATTCATATGAGTTACGTCCATATGAAAAGTCAAGGTTATTCGAATTTACTTTAACGGCAAACATACCTTTTGGGTCATCACTATGAACAGTACCTTGAATCCCCATTGATTTACCCGGAGCACCGCCAAACCAGTGGCCCCCTTCATAGACAACTTTAGTTGGTGTTCTGTGATAAGCCTCAATTAGTTTTGGTACACGAATGTGCTGGCCATAGTCCAGATTGATATGACCCCCGAAATTAGGACAATAATTTCGGGGGTTATTTTCATGACTAAATACACTAAAGAAATCAAACTTGCTATCTACCACGAATGGGTAGACGATCATAGAAGAGGCACCTACCTCAGCCGAAAATATGGGATGGAGCGTGGAGGAATCCAATATTTGGTAGACTTGATCCAAAAGCATGGCGAAGCCATTTTGGATCGCCCTCAACAGAAATATACTGCTGATTTCAAGCTCGCTGCCATTGATAGAGTTCTGCTAGGTGGTGAAGCTCTTAGGCAGGTTTCCTTAGACTTAGGGCTTACGAATCAAGGAATTCTTGCTAATTGGCTTCGCTCTTTCAAAGAAAACGGGTATACTGTCATTACCAAGAAGAAAGGTAGACCACCCAAGAATGCCCAAAAACAAGGACAAACAACGGATCAAAGAGCTGGAAGAGCAGGTAAAGAGGCTTACAGTCGAGCTTGCATACGTAAAAAATTGGAGGCCTTAATTCAAGAACGGAAGAGCCAAGAAAAGAAGAATTAGCTCGTGCAATCACTGAATTAAGGCAAGAATTGCGGCTTAGCGTTAAGTACATTATCGACGTTATCAATGCCAATCCTGGATTGCCTCATATTTCAAGAAGTAACTACTACTATCAGACTCATAAGCCAGACAAGGATTCTCGTAACCAGAAGCTGATGGATCGAATCAAAGAGATCTATCTTGAACATAGCCGGCGCTATGGGTACCGGAGAATCTGCGGACAACTCCGCCGGGAAGGCTATGAGATCAACCATAAGAAGGTGCAGAGGCTCATGCAAAAGATGGGCTTATTCGCCATCTCAATCCGCAAGAAACGCAAATACAGCAGCTATTATGGCGTTCAAGGCAAGATCAAGCCAGACTTAATCAAGCGCAATTTCTACGCAATTATTCCCGACAGACATTGGTTTACCGACGTGACAGAATTCCATCTTAAAGATCAAAAGCTCTACCTCTCTCCAATTATCGATGGTTGTACCCAAGAAATCATCTCCTACAACATTTCTAGACACCCAGACCTTAAGCAAGTGATGACTATGCTAGATGATGCATTTGAGAAGCACCCGGCTCTTAACGGGCTTATTTTCCACTCAGACCGTGGCTGGCAATATCAGCACTATGCATATCAATCCGCTCTGGCTAACAGAGGGATCGATCAGAGTATGTCCAGGCTAGGCAACTCTCTTGACGACGGCCTAATGGAGGGCTTCTTCGGTATTCTTAAGCGGGAGATGTTCTACGGCCAAGAGCATAAATACAAGGACTTAGATGAGCTTGAACAAGCTATTCACAAATATATCGATTACTACAACAACGTAAGAATCAAAACAGGACGAAAAAACATGACCCCGATTGAATATCGGAATCATGTTTTAACAACCTTAACGGCATAATACTAATTTGTCCCAATTTTGGGGGTCACATCAGATCCCAAAATGAAAGTGGAATTTTCTTATTTTTCACGCCAATGATATCCACATGGAAAACAACGACACCATCGCCACGAGCATTAAAACCAATCTTATGCGGGTGGAATCTAAAATAGTGTAATGATCCATTTGTTGTTCCCCAAGTCCATGAAGGATCAGTCCAGTTAGTCATTGTTAATCTAAGTGATACTAACTTGGGTTTCTTCATATCCTTATCGTAGTAATAAGCCGCATTCTTGTAATAAATCCCGATATGGCCCTTGTCTTTATCGGAATACTTATATAAAACTGTGCCTGATTTTGCGGTATCGACCGACCAATTTGACTTAGTTCCACCAAATAAATAGTAGCTAAAACCTTTTGGCCGGCTGCTTGCTTTTTTCAGGTTCGGAAATTTTAGGTACCCGTCAAAGTCTTTACCTGGAATCATTTCGCCATTACGTGCATCAAAGGAATGGACGTATTTCCGGCCTGTCCAAGAAGCATCAGCTAACTTTTCACCTTTGGTAAAGTTCTTTGAGTTTTTTGCGGCAACGCTGTTAAAGTCGCGCTGTTTACCTTTAGCTAAAGCTTGGCTACTTGAGCCGGCTAAGCCAGCCCCGCAACCAGCTATCATGAGCATTACGGTAAGTAGCGTTAAATAGCGCTTGCGCCGCTTTTTAACATGCAATTCGGTTTCTTGCATAATCTCATATCCTTCCTATTTTATTTAAACAATAATTTTACTATGTAAAAGGCTTTTGTGATTTCAAAAAATTGTCTTAAAAAGGCACTGTATGGAATCTTTTTTAATTACCCTGAAATTTTATTTTATTAGTGTTAACATATAGAAGGACATTGCTAACTCCCTACTAGAGACCGTAAAATAGTTTGTGTAAGGATGAATGATTCCTTAAATTAATTTCTTAAAACATTAGAAAAAGGAGTTCCTTTCTCGTATGATTGGTTTGAACAAAAAACACATACTTACACAAACTATTTTACGGTCTCTTGTTTTTATAGCTTAGCTTGTTAAAATGTATTGTTGTTAAAAATAAGGAGAGACTGTGTTTAAAAAAGGAAATAATTTTGATAGAGTAAAGCAAAGATTTAGTTTACGTAAGTTAAGTATTGGAGTATGTTCAGTTTTATTGGGCTTAACTTTTATGAGTGGCAATAATAATACTGTTAAGGCTGAGACGACCCAAAATCCGACTGAAGAGTCGAAAGCCACAGATCAAAGTCAGACTGGATCTACACATCCACAAAGAGTAGCTGTAGATGCATCAGTAGCTGAAAAAAACAGCACTAATGATGCTGAATTTAGCAATACTACTAATCCTATCGATTCTGGTAATTCAGATAATGTTAAGGCTGAGACGACCCAAAATACGACTGAAGAGTCGAAAGGCACAGATCAAAGTCAGACTGGACCTACAGATGATGCATCAGTAGATGTAAAAAACAACACTAATGATGCTGAATCTAGCAATGCTACTAATCATATCAATTCTGGTAATTCAGATAATGGAGGTTCTGATTTATCAGAGGTAGGTTTAAAAGGGATAAACCAAAATAATAATGGCACAGAAACAGTAAATACTGCTAAAATTGCAGATCAAACCAATGCAAATACTTTTGCAGCATATGAAGCCAGCCTTTTAGAAGTAGATCCTAATCCTAATTCACGTTCAACAATTATAGGATTAAATGAATATTCTAATCCTAAACATTTGGGTAAAGTAACTGAGCAACTTAGTGATACAGCACGTAGTATTAAACAAGTAAATATCACTCCTGATGAATTAAAACCAACACTTTTAGACGAAACAGGTAAAGCAGTTGAGAACACATCAAAAGAATTGAATTTTGATTTAAGTGTATATGTTCATGACTCAGTTAGTGATGTAAATAATCTAGATTTAGATTGGCAAATTGATGATCGGTTAAGCAATCAAATCGATTCTATTTCTATTGATGAGGGTAAAGGTAAAACCCCTGTTACATTCACGAAAGACACTAATTCTAATGTTTGGCGGGCAGATTTTAATAATGCAACTCAAATGACTTGGGTGTCAGGTGGTGTTGTTAATGGTCATATTCAAAAAACAGGGACCATTACATTTAAGGATTCAATTTTTAATATTCTAAAGCAAGCTGATATTTTAAATAACAACAATGAGGTAGATACTAATAAAGATCCTTTAGCATACAGAAGTTATGTTTCTTATGAAGGAGATAAAACAGGAACAGGTTTTGTTTATGGAATTGGTAAACAGTTTATACATGATGTTTATGAACCCCATTCAATTATTGCTACAACATTTAATACAAGTTACTTCAACACTGATAAAGATAATCAAATAATGGCTGCTGAAAAAAATTACGGTGTTTCGACAGCAGATCTGAATAAAGACGGTACACATAGTTTTGTTGGTGGTTATGATGATGTTTATTATGATTCTACAAACAACACTATTGTTGTTGATAACTATTTAAACCGTTGGGATGGTAATGCAAACGATAATGTCAAATACTGGACCTATCATTATGGCGTCGATCCCAAGTTATTACCTTATATTAAGAGTGGGGAAATCAGTCGAATTAATTTTGGTGGTGTTTTTGGTGGTGTTATTGATTCTGGGGCAAGTTATAAGAGTCAAGTGAGAGCATTACCAGATGCAACTAATGACAATGATTCAACGTATAATCACCATAATCAACTTTCACTTGATCAAAATGGAGACGGTGCTTTTTCGGGTCAAGAAGACACTCAATATCAAAAATATGCGAGTGAAAATCCAAGCGTTTGGAATAATAACGGAAAAGTATCATCTAATTTAGGTAATTATTACTATGGTATTTTGGGTAGTCGTCCATTAGTTATTAGAACTATTTATCATTTAAACGATAAGTTGAGTGATGGCAGCAAGATGTCATTGACCGGTTTATTGAGAGAAATCGGTAAAACAACTACTACACCTCAATTACTGTTCACTAATTTCATGACCGATACTGAAGGCAAAGTGGTAAAGGGTACAGAAAGTGTTAGTGCACCGACGTTTGATCAACTTTCTACCCCAATTGCTGGACCTGATCAATTTACCCAAACAGTAAATTATGTAGATGGTAAGGACGAAGTTATTGGTTCTCAGGATTATGTTGGGAAGGAGAATACAACTCAAGACTTTACTGGGCAAGTGCCTCAAGGTTGGGTTTTAGATGGTGATACATTACCTAAGACAATCAAAATTGGTACTACTAATGGTTCACAGAATATCAAAGTTAAAATTGATCCCCAATTAGTAAACGATTTACAGAATAATCTTAAAAATGCCAATGATTTGATTGACAATCCTGACACACCAAAAGTAGCTGACGGTGCTTTAAAGCAAGCGATTGCAGACGGAAATAATGCTTCAGAATATGGTAAAGATGCACCTACTAATATGCAAAATACCATTAATGAATTGGCTAATACTAATGATTTGGTTCAAGCATTAATCAATGGTAAAAATGCTGAAAGTACTGCTAAGTATTACAACGATACAGATGATAAGCAAAAGGCTTTAACTGATGCAATGACTGCTGGTACTAATGCCATTAGTTCAGGTATCACTGCTCAAGACCAATTTGAAGGAGCAGCTTCAGCAATTGAAACAGCCATCAATGGTTTAAGCGGAAAAGAAACTGATAAGACAGCATTAACTGACGCCATTAATAAAGGTAAAGCGGCTCAAAATAGTGACCGCTACTACAACGACGCCAATGACGCCGATAAGAGCGCCTTGGATAATGCCCTCAGCCAAGCTGGTAAGGATCTGAATGATAATCCTTTGACCCAAGCCACGGCCTCTCAAGATGCCCAGGCTATTAACGATGCGATCAAGGGTTTGAAGGGTCAACCAACCAACTTAGATGGGTTGAATCAAGCCATTAGCCAAGGTGAAGCAGCTAAAAAGAGTGACGGCTACTACAACGACGCCAATGACGCCGATAAGACCGCCTTGGATAATGCCCTCAGCCAAGCTGATAAGGATCTGAAGAATAATCCTTTGACCCAAG
>NZ_VUMX01000038.1:0-13811 GCF_009695985.1 Lactobacillus porci | reverse complement strand
ACTGACAGTTCTGTATAATTCATAGTAAGAAGGGCTCCCCATGTTTTTGTCGTTATTAACATTGTAAGGGACAACCCTTCTTTTTTTGTTATCTAATTTCTATTTACACAAGAATTTATACTGAACCATTTTTTTAAGAATTCGTAATAGAATGATTACGATTCTTTTTGTAAAAATGGAGAAGGCTAAGTGAATTACTATGCGACAAGCAGCTTCTTAAAGCGCCAAAATAAGCCTCCATGCTGGTCAATGGCCACTAGACAATCTTTGACCAATAAGGAGCTTGATTTATAGAATGATTGAAGAAACACCCAAGAAACACTACATGGCTTGGATGACCCTGGCGATGCTTGACTTCGTCACCATCATCCGCTTTGAAGATGTTTTCTACCCATACCAAAATCAAGGTCTGTCCGTGATCTTTTCATGGATTTTCCTCTTGATCTGCTACCAATTGCCATACACCTTGATTGCCACCCAGTTGGGGCTGGCATACAAGGATACTGAAGAAGGGGGCTTGGCCTCTTGGATCCGGCGGGGAACGGGCAGCGACGTTTTAGGCTACGCTACCAGCTGGATGTACTGGGCCCAAACCGTGCCGTACCTGGTGGACGTATCCAACTCGATCATCGTCTCCATTTCCTGGATGATTCTGGGCAACAACACTTTAGGCAAGCACATGTCGCCCTTCATGTTCGGCCTGTTGACTTTCGTCATCATCCTGATCTTTATCTTGTGTGAAAGTGCTTATAAGAACTCCCTGGATCTTTTGTCCTTGATCGGGGGGATTGCCATGTTCGCCATGTCCGTGATCTTCGTGATCTTGATTATCTGGGCCCTCATGCACGGCGGCCACGTCGCCACCAAGATGGAATGGTCCAGCTTCAAGCCGAACTTCAGCGTGCACTACTTCTCCACGACGGGGCTGTTGATCTTTGCCATGTCTGGGGCGGAATTGGCCGCGCCTTATGTTACCCGGCTCAAGAACCCCCGCAAGGAATTCCCAAAGTCAATGTGGATGCTGTTCGCGATGACGGTCTTCATGACCTTGACCGAAACCCTGGGTTTGGCCGTCCTTTTTGACGCCAAGCACATCCCGCACGACTTCAAGATGAACGGGGCCTTCTACGCCTTCCAGCTTTTGGGTGAAGAAGCCGGCATGGGCAAGAGTCTGATGTACATGTACGCCATCGTCTGCCTCTTGAACTTCATGGCTGACTTGGCGGCCTTGATTGACGCGGCCAGCCGGGTCTTTGCCTCAGACACCTCAGAGAAGTACATGCCAAGCTGGCTTAGAAAGAAGAACAAGGACGGCCTGCCGATCAACAGCTACGTGCTGACTTGCAGCATTACCTTGTTCCTCCTGCTCTTGTCAGGCACTTTGCCGGAAATCAACGATATCTTCAACTGGCTCTTGAACCTGAACGGGATCGTGTCACCATACAAGACTTCCGTAGTCTTCCTGGCCTTCCTGGCTTTCCGCTACCGGCACAAGACCTTTGCCCAAGATGACTTTGTCTTCATCAGAAACAACAAGGGCGCCCTGGCCGTTGGCTGGTGGTGCTTCCTCTTCACCTTTGTCTGCGCGACGATGGGCTTTTTGCCGCAAGACGTGACCTTTGAAAGTCCGCAATGGACCAAGCAGCTTTGGATGAACATCATCACGGTGATCGTTCTCTTTGGGACCGGTTTCCTCTTGCCATGGCTGAGAAAGCTGGAATTGAAGCACCAAGCCAAGGCTAATGACTAGCCAAGAGAATTTCCAAGCCAAACAGAATAGTCAAAAACAAGGAATCAGCAGTGCTGATTCCTTGTTTGCGTTAATTTACCTGCAGGGGATGCCACAGGAGCCAGACAGTCAAGGCCAAGATGGCCAGAGCCAAGACGAAGCTGCTGAGTCTTAGCCAGCGGCGGGTTGTTTGCGGCAGGGACTTATCGAATGAATAAACCAGGCTGAAAACGGCCGGGATGATCAAGAAGCTGTCGGCGAGCAGGGGAAAAATGTTGATGGACATGGATATACCTCGCGTTTTTTGGAAAATCTCGTGAAAAAACTGATCGCAGGGGGCGGGAGTTTGCTATCATTAATTAATAGCAGAAAACTGCCGAAGGAGACTTTTAATGAAGCAGATTAAAGTGATGACGGTCTTCGGGACCCGGCCAGAAGCGATCAAGATGGCGCCTTTGGTCTTGAAGCTCAAGCATGACGACCGCTTTGAGGCGGTCACGGTCGTGACCGCCCAGCACCGGGAGATGCTGGACCAGGTCTTGGAGATTTTTAAAATCAAGCCGGATTACGACTTTAACATTATGCACCAAAATCAGACCTTGGCGGAAATTACCAACAAGGTCTTGACTGACTTGACCAAGGTAATTCAAGTGGAGCGGCCGGATTTGGTGCTGGTCCATGGGGATACGACAACCTCCTTTGCCGCCAGCCTGGCGACTTTCTATGAGCAGACGGCCTTGGGGCACGTGGAGGCTGGCTTGCGGACCTGGAACAAGTACGCGCCTTTCCCGGAAGAGATGAACCGGCAATTGACCGATGTCTTAAGCGACCTCTACTTTGCCCCGACCAGTCTGAGCAAGGCCAACCTGCTTAAGGAAAGCCATCCGGAGCAGGGGATTTTCGTTACGGGCAACACGGCCATCGATGCCTTGAGCCAGACGGTCCAAGCAGACTATGACCATGAAGTCTTGCAGCAGATCAAGCCGGGCAGCCGGGTCATCCTGGTGACCATGCACCGGCGGGAGAACCAGGGCGAGCCAATGCGCCGGGTTTTCCGGGTGATGAAGGACGTGGTGGACCAGCAAAAGGACGTTGAGATCATCTATCCCGTCCACTTGTCCCCGCGCGTGCAGCAAGCGGCCAAGGAAGTCCTGGGGGGCGATCCGCGGATTCACCTGATCAAGCCCTTGGACGTGGTGGACTTCCACAACCTGGCCAAGCGAAGCTACTTTATCATGACCGACTCCGGCGGGGTGCAGGAAGAGGCGCCGTCTTTGGGCAAGCCGGTCCTGGTTTTGCGTGACGCGACCGAGCGGCCGGAAGGGGTCAAGGCTGGCACCTTGAAACTGGTCGGCACCCAGGTGGACGCGGTTAGAAGCGCCATGCTGGAGCTCTTGAATGACCCGGCAGCCTACCAGCGGATGGCTGAAGCCAAGAACCCGTATGGCGACGGGCACGCGGCAGACCGCATTTTGAACGATATTGCCTGGTGGTTCAATGGGCAAAAGGGGCCAAAGCCGGCTGACTTTCAATAGGAATTGATCCACAAACAAAAATAAAAAGAGGCAGATCGTTGCTTGATCTGCCTCTTTTGCGTTTTCGCTTATGGCTGCTTGCGCTTGTTTTCCCGCACGCGCTGCTTAAGTTTGGCCATCGTGCTCTTTTCCTTCTTCTGGAAGACGGACTTGGTGGTCAGGTAGTTGAAGATTCCGACCAGAACCTGGTCGATGACCTTGACCCAGAAGGCCGGCCAGTGCAAGAGAGACAGGCCCAGCCACATCAAGAGGGTGTCCGGCAGCAGGCTGAGAATCCGGTAGGTGAAGAAGGAGAGCAGCTTCTGCCAGAGCTTGTGCTCATGATCAACGTTGTCCACGAAGACGGCCTTGTGGTTGAACCAGAAGGAAGCCAGGTTGGACACGATAAAGGCCACCGTGTTGTCGATGACTAGGACCGTGTGCGGAACGGCATGCATGATCATAAAGACCACGGTGTTGATCAAAGCCGCAATAAAGCCAAATAACATGTAGACCCACAGGTTGCGGTGCCGCTTAAAGATCCGGTTGCCAAGTTCTCTTCTTCTTGAATTATTGTTCATTTAATTTTCCAGCCAGCTCTTCAGCCGCTTGATCAATTCTGGCGATATCGTCATCGTCAGGCGCGTTTTCTATCGTGAGCGGAGGGATGGCTTCGCTTGCCCCGCAGGCCAGGAAGGCCTTCTCAAAGTCGAAGACGTTTTCACAATAGTGTTCGTTGTAAGTCTTGTCGCCGGAACCCATCACGGCAAAGTGCTTGCCAGTCAGATCCAATTCTTGCAGCTGCTCGTAGAAGTCGGCGATTTCATCGGTCATGACCCCTTCACCGTAGGTATAGGTGATGAAAACGCAGAGGTCGCTGGTGAGGTAGTCGCTGGCGTCAGTGAAGCTGACGTCAGAGCAGTCTACGTCAAAGCCGGCATCCTGCAGGTCTTCCTCCAGGATTTCGGCCATGTCTTCGTCGTTGCCAGTCATGCTGGCAAAAACAATCTTTGCTTTCATATTAACTTAGAGCTCCTAAAAATTTATTTCTAGAACATTATACACGATTTGTGATTCCAGGGTAAAAAAACTGACCGGCAGTTTGCTTAAAGCCGTTTCAGGCCGGCTCAATCTGTAGAAGGCAGGTAAAAATGCTATAATAGTAAAAGCAAAATTTTTAGATTAGCTTAAGGAAGGATAACAAAATTGATTACTATTAAATCTGTCCGCGAACTCAAGGGCATGCAAGCATCCGGCCACCTGCTCGCCACCATGTTTGAAGCCCTGCGCGATGAAATCAAGCCGGGCATGTCCACTTGGGACATCGAAGTCTTCTGTCAAAAGTACATGAAGCAGCACGGCGGCCGCTTGTCAGAGCAAGGCTTTGAAGGCTACAAGTACGGCACCTGCATCTCCGTCAATGACGAAATTGCCCACCAGACGCCACGCAAGGACAGAATCCTGCACGAAGGCGACCTGGTCAAGGTAGACGTGACCTGCAACCTGAACGGCTACGAATCAGACTCCTGCACCACCTACGGGGTCGGCAAGATCTCTGAAGCTGACCAGCACCTGATCGACGTTACCAAGAAGGCCATGTACCTGGGGATCGACCAAGCCCTGGCCGGCAACCGGATCGGCGACATTGGCGCGGCTATCCAGCACTATGTTGAAGATGAAGAAGGCTACGGGGACGTGCGCGAATTGATCGGCCACGGGATTCAGCCATCAATCCACGAAGACCCGGAAGTGCCGCACTGGGGCAAGGCGGGCCATGGCCTGCGCCTGCGTCCGGGGATGACCATCACGGTTGAGCCAATGGTTGAAGCCGGTGGCGACTGGCGCATCCTGCAAAAGACGGTTGATGATCCAAACGACGACTGGGTCTTCTACGCGACGCCAGACGGGTCCAAGTCAGCCCAGTTTGAGCACACTTTTGCCATTACTGAGGACGGGCCAAAGATCTTGACTCTGCAAGAACCATACGACGGCTTGGAAAAGTACATTCCTCACTTTGACGAAATGGATGACTAATTGACATGACTGGAAAAATTGAGCAGCAGCGCCAGCGGGTGGGGGACTTCTTTGAGCATCTGTCCCATTGCACGTCGCAGGGTGAGATTTTTCAAAGTTCAATCGTCATCGCCTACTACCTTCTTTTCTCAATTTTTCCAATCGTGATCATTGTCGGCAACGTCTTGCCGCTGTTTCATATTGATACTGACCCGATCACTGAATATCTGGAGCTGATGTTGCCCAGCGATATGATCAAGTACGTCATTCCGATCGTGCAGACCTTGCTGAAGACCCAGTCAACGGGCTATATCTCCTTTGGTGCGATCGTGGCCCTTTGGTCCATGTCTTCCATGGTCAATGCCATCAGGGTCGGCATGAACCGCCTGTATGGGGTGCACTTGGAAGAATTGCAGCTGGGTTTTTGGCACTTCATCTGGAACCGGCTTTTGACCATCATTTTCAGCGCCCTCTTGGTCACCTTGTTCACGCTGCTGGCTTTGGCCGTGATTTTTGGCCAGCAGATTCTGAGCTTTTTCGCGCCGATCTTCAACTATTCGATGGCGCCGATCAACCGCCTCTTCAGCTACCGCTGGCTGATCCTGCTGGTGATCATGACCGTGACGGTCTACTACCTGAACGCTATCGTGCCCAACGTCAATATGCGCAAGAAAGCGGTCATGCCTGGAACTATCACGACGGTGGTGGGCTGGGAGGCCTTGGCCTACCTGTTTGCCTACTATCTGGGCCATTTTCCGGTAAAATGGGAAAATTATGGTATCGTTGGTACTTTTATCATTTTTATGTTATGGCTGAACCTGCTGGCCGTCGTGCTCTTGTTTGGCACGGCAGTCAACGCCGCCATCGATGAAGTAAAAATGGGACCCGCAGTCTACTATAACGGCTTTTTAGCTGAATGGCTCAAGCGCTGGCGTGACAAGCGTCATCAAGCCAAGTGATTTACCTGGCAAGCTGGCACGTTCACTATAAATGTGTTATTATACGCTTGCAGTTGAAATGCTTTCATAAACACGACTGATAGAAGAAGAAAAGAGGATGTAATTGATGAAAGTAAGAAAAGCGATTATTCCTGCCGCTGGGTTAGGAACGAGATTTTTGCCAGCAACCAAGGCAATGCCTAAGGAAATGCTGCCGATCGTTGACAAGCCAACGATCCAATTTATCGTTGAAGAAGCCATGGCTTCCGGCATTGAAGACATTCTGATCGTTACTGGCAGAAGCAAGCGGTCAATCGAAGACCACTTCGACTCAAACCCAGAATTGGAAGACAACTTGACCGAAAAGCACAAGGATGCCTTGTTGAAGGTGGTTCGCGACACGACCATGTCCAACATGAAGGTCAACTTGTACTTCACCCGGCAGCCACACCCAGCCGGCTTGGGCGATGCCGTTAACCGGGCCCGCAGCTTTATCGCTGGCGAACCATTCGTAGTCATGCTTGGCGACGACTTGATGAAGGACAAGACGCCTTTGACCAAGCAACTGATTGACTGCTACGACAAGACCCATGCTTCAACCATCGCGGTTATGAAGGTGCCACACAAGGAAGTCAACAAGTACGGGGTTATCGACCCAATCGGCGAAACTGAGCCAGGCTTGTACAACGTCAAGACTTTCGTGGAAAAGCCAGACGTTGACAAGGCCCCAAGCGACCTGGCCATTATCGGCCGCTACCTGCTGACTCCAGAAATCTTCGACATGCTGGACCAGCAAAAGCCAGGTGCCGGTGGCGAAATTCAATTGACTGACGCCATTGACGCTTTGAACAGAACCCAGCGCGTCTTTGCCCACGAATTTACTGGCAACCGCTTCGACGTCGGCAACAAGGAAGGCTACATGGAAACTTCAATCCAATACGGCCTGACCCACCCAGAAACCAAGGATGCCCTGCGCAAGTACATCATTGACTTGGGCAAGAAGCTGGAAGCTGACGACAAGAAGGCAGCCGGCAAGGCTAAGTAATCAAGCAAAAAGACGGACCTGATGGTTCGATGTCATTAAGACACTCATCGTAAGATGGGTGTCTTTTTCATTTAAAAACGACTCCCGGCCTGTCCGTCAGGATCTGCATGCCAAAAATCATCAGCTGTTGGTCGCCCAGACAGACGATCACGGGAATTGCCTTGGAGCCCTTGCCCAAAAGGCCAAGCAGCTTCTTTTTAGTCAAGGGGCGCTGGCCGCAGTGGAATTCACAGGCATCCCGCGTCAGCGCGACCTTGCTGAGGGGGTGCAGCTCCTGGCCGATTTGGGCATACAAGGGGGTCTGGTCGTTTAAATCATTGATTAATTGCAGAAAATTGCTGAGCAGCATGGATTGACCTCACTAATTACCTTTCTGATTTTTATATGGTATACTATATCTATTGCTTTTTGTAAAGAAAATAATCCATATAGAGATAGGATTGTGAAAAGAGGAATATCAATTGACTAAGACGCACAAAAAGATCATCTGGACGGTCACGGGGATCGTCCTGGCCGCTTTGGCCTTGTTCCTGGCAGCAGGACTGTACTTTTTCAATGTGGCTGAAGTGCCCGGGAAGAAGACCTTTGTCTCCAACGGAACGGTGCGCTTGAAGAAGTCAACGCCTTTGTACGCTGAGAAAAAGTGGTACCGGGACGTCAAAAAGCAGCATTGGACCATGATGTCCGCCAATAATAAGTATAGATTAGCCGCCTATTATCTGCCGGCCAAAAAATCCAAAAAGACGGTCATCATCTTGCACGGCTTCATGTCCAACAAGGAGAATATGGGGGCCTATGCCCAGCTTTTCCACTCCTTGGGCTACAATGTCCTGCTGCCTGACGCGGAGGCGCATGGACAGAGCCAGGGCAAGTACGTGGGCTATGGCTGGCTGGAGAAGACTGACGTGCGCAAGTGGAGCCAGCAGGTGATCAAGCAGACTGGCCAGCGGTCCGAGATCGCCATCATGGGCGTCTCCATGGGCGGGGCGACCACGATGATGACCAGCGGCCTCAAGCTGCCCAAGCAGGTCAAGTGCTTTATTGAAGACTGCGGCTACACCAATGCCAAGAATGAAATCGAGCATGAAGCCCAGGCCCTGTACGGGATGCCAGCCTTTCCGCGCTTCCCGTTGGTTGAGGTCCTGAGCCTGGTCTCCCGGGTGAAGGCCGGCTACTTTTTAGGGGATGCCTCCAGTCTGAAGCAGCTGCACAGGAACAAGAAGCCGATGCTCTTTATCCATGGATCCAAGGACAAGTTCGTGCCTACGGAAATGGTCTACAAGAACTACCGGGCTACCAGCGGTCCTAAGCAGCTATTGGTCGTTGAGGGAGCCACTCACGCGGAATCCATTGAGCACAATCACCGCCTGTACAAGAAGACGGTGGCCAAATTCTTGCGCAAATATTTGAAGTAAAAAATAAAACAAAAAAGCAAAGTTTTCTCTTGCAAGCGGTTGCATAGGCGTGATATACTAAAGGCGTGGAAGAGGTAGAAAACAACTGAACAGAAGTTTTTATCTCCAGATTTTATACAATTTTTGTAATTATGATTTCGCTGTCTCTCTCTTAGGGGAGACCATAAAGCTTGAAGCTGCCAAGTGGCAATACACAATAAATAACTCGATTCTTTTTTCATTACGCTAGGACGTAAAACTCAAAACAAGTAAATGTTTATCACAGTTTGTAAAGCCATTGGTGAACATAGAAAATTGAATATCGTGACTATTAATTGATGAGCTACCTCATCCACTTGGAAAGCTGCTTCTACTGCAAGCAGCTATAAGAAAAGGCCAGAAGATTTAAGTCTTCTGGCCTCTTTTGTTGGCTGAATTTTTAACGCAAGTCCTTGCGCAGGACCAGCTTGGCGATGCATTCGCAGCGCGGGGTCTGCGGGAGCATGTCGACGTTTTCGATGACGCGGACGTCATAGGCCTCGCCCAGGAGCACCAGGTCCTGAGCCAGGGTTGACGGGTTGCAGGAGATGTAGACAAAGCTCTCCGGCTTGACGCGGAGCAGGGTCTTGATCAGGCTCTTGGCCAGACCGGTCCGCGGCGGGTCAACGATCAAGGCGTCAATTGGCACCTCGTCCTTTTGCAGCTGGGGCAGCAGCTTTTCCACGCTGCCTTGCAGGTAGCTGGCATTCTTGACGTGGTTGAGCTCGCAGTTGTGCTGGGCATCCAGGACGGCTTCCGGGATGCTTTCGATCCCGATGACCTGCTTGACCTGGTCGCTGGCCAGGATCCCCAGGGTCCCAACCCCGGAGTAGGCATCGATCAGGGTCATGTCTGGCGTCAGGCTGAGAAGCTTAAGGGCTTCTGAGTACAGGGTCGTGGTCTGGACTGGGTTTAACTGGAAGAAGGCTCTTGGGCTCAAGGCAAACTGCTTGCCCATGATTTCTTCCATGATCTGGTTCTGGCCCTTGAGCTTTTCAGTCTTGTTGCCCCAGACCTGCGGGTTTTGCCAGTCGGTTTCGTTCTGGTAGACGGAAACGACGTCAGGCAATTCCATGATCCGGTCTGCCAGTTCCAGCATGTGATTCAAGCGGTGGCCAACCGTGATCAAAGTGACCTGCATTTCTTTAGTGGCTTCGGATTGGCGAACCACGATGGTCTTGATCCCTTGCCGCTGGCGGCGGACGTCGGCGATCGGCACGTCCAGCTTGACGATCAGGTCCTTGATGGCCCGCTCGGTTCTCTGAGTGTCAACGCTTTGGGTCGGCATTTCCGGCAGGTCGATCAGGCGGTGGGAGTTAGGCGCGTACATCCCCAGCAGAACGTCCTTGCCGGAACGCTCGATCTGGTACTGGGCCTTGGCCCGGTAGTGCCATTGCTCAGGCGCGGGGATGGTCCGCTTGACCTTGTAGTTCTTGTAGCCGCGCGGGTGGTACTTGTCGAGGGCCGCCAGCACGTTGTCGCGCTTGAAGCGCAGCTGGGCGTCGTAGTTCATGTGGGCCAGTTCCAGGCCGCCGATTTCCGGGCTGACCTGGTCAGGGAAGACTACCCGGTCAGGGCTTTTTTCCTTGATCCGGACCAACTCCCCTTGCAGGTAGTGGGGGTATTCCTTGACGATCTTAGCCACGACTACTTCTTCCGGCAGGGCGCCAGGAATGAAGATGATCTTCTTTTTGTAGTAGCCGATTCCTTCGCCGTTGATGCCCAGGCGCTTGACCGTAATGATCACGTCGCGCTCTTTTTGCGCCTTGGCCTGGCCGCGTTGGCTCTTGTTTTGGCTGTAGCGGCTATTTGCGTGCTTGCGGAAACCGCCTTTTCTTTCTTTAAAATGATGGTCTTTTTGCATGTTAGTTCTGTTCTTTCTACAATGAAAAAATAATAAGCCGACAAGATATTATACCGGCCTTAGCCAGCAAATAGCAAGAAATTCGCACGCTTTCGTCCAATTTGCTAAGATATAGAGGCAAAGATGCTGAAAAAGAAAATGGTGAATTAGATGGCAATTATTACAAAAGTTAGTGCACAGAAGCGCCCTGGGCGCTACAATATCTTTTTGGACGGTCATTATGCCTTTTCGGTCAGCGAAAAGACCTTGGCCGAATTCGTCCTGCTCAAGGGACAGGAGCTCACTGACCAGCAGATTGACCAGGTCCGCGCCTTTGACGCTGACGCCAAGGCCACGGAGCTGGCCGCCAGATACCTGGGCTATGAGCCGCGGACGATCAAGGAAGTCCACGACTACCTGGTCAAGCACGAGATCTCAGAAGCTGCCGCTGCCAGCGCCATTGGCGAGCTGGCTGACCTGGGCTATCTGAATGACCCTGAATATGCCCGCCTCTTTATCAAAAACGACCTCAAAGTCGGCCAGAACGGTCCAAAGGCGGTCAGCCGGGACCTGCAGCGCAAGGGGCTGGACCAGGAGACGGCCGCTGAAGCCATCGCGGAAGTGGCGGCGGCTGACTGGATCGCCGTCGGCCAGCGCCTGGTCAAGTCACTCATCCGCCAGCAGGGAAAAATTGCCCAAAAAGAGGTCAAGCGCAAGATGCAAGCCAAGCTCTTCAGCCATGGCTTTACCAGCACCCTAGCGGCTGCTGTCGTTGACTCCTTTGACTTCAATGACAGCGAAGAGGAGCAGCTGGAAGCCCTGAAGAAGCAGGGAATCAAGGCCTACAAGCGCTTCAGGCGCTATGATGAGGGCACCAGGGAGCAGAAGATCAAGCAATACCTGTATGTCCACGGCTTCTCCACGAGTGAAATTGCCGCTTTTTTAAGCGGGGAGGTCATCGACCTGGACGAGCTGAGCGAATACTGAGCCGGGCCAGGCTTTTTTAGTATAATAGTCAAGGATGGCTGGAACGCAAGCGTTCAGCCAATTAGCAGAAGAACAAGCATCAATACCAATAGGAGCGATAGAAGCATGAACAATGAAATCGAAGCATTGACCTTTATCGGCAAGGCCTTTCCTGACGCCATGATGGACAGCAACGCGTCATTTGGCGGCTGCAACCAAAGCGTTGAAGAAGACGAGGCCTTCCAGAAGTTTGTCAAGGATCATGACTTGGGTGAAAACCGGGCCAACCTGATCGTCTTTGGGCCAGAGCACTTTATGTACTGGTACGGGGTAGCAATTCCAGAGGAAGTTGACCAAGTGCCAGGCCTGCTCAAGTTCTCCCTGCCCAAGGCCAAGGTCTTTCAAAAGGAAGAATCAGCCAGCGCCGTAGCCTTTGACCTGCCGCTGAACTTTGAGCTGCCGAAGTTCATGAACGAAGCCGGCGAATTGGGTGACAAGTTCCAGACCAGCATGGTGGAAAACCTGACTCCATACATTCTGCGCCAGCTGGATTTGGCAAACAAAAAGCTGACCAAGACCATGTATCTTGAAATCAGCTCGGAAAAGTAGTTTTTAACTATTCTTGATTGGCTTCTGAGTCAATCGACAGGTTGTCGTATTCGATATAGGCACCCAGGCAGGTTGAGATGAACATGATCAAGAGCACGAAGCCAGTGGACGTGCCGACGATGATGCTCAGGGGCAGGACGTGGCGGACGATGATGGTCGCCAGCGTGCAGAGGACGAAGTCCAGGACGATGTTGGCCGCTTGCAGAATGGGCCGCCGGCGGATGCTGAAGAAACGCAGCAGCTGCTTCAAGAAGCTGTCATAGATGTCCCCGGCCAGCAGGTTCAAGGGCCGCTGAATGGTTGCCTTGACGGCCATCATGATGATGGCCCCGACCAAGGCGCCAATGGCGGTCCGGAAGGGGTCGCTGGAGTGCAGGACCAGGGCGTTGTAGCCAATGCCGATGATGGCCAGGCTGCAGATGTAGGGAATCAGCAGCAGGAAGATAAATACCAATACGATGCGTCTCATTTTCATGGTCGAATACCTCTTTCTATCGTGGTATTTTATCATATTCTGCCCTGGCCTATGCTATAATTGTTTTTATTTAGGTTTCAAGTTTCAAGAAAGTGAGATAAGACAGAGATATGACTAGTGACCCCGGGACCGGCAGTCTACTGGACAAACTAAAAAGCCGTTTCACGAGCAATGACGAACAAGGCAAGGAAGAGCTGCAGGACGAAGCTGACAAGCTGCACGCGGCTCATTTTTTGACGGATATGGAATACACCATGATCGAAGGCAGCATGAACTTCCATGACAAGGTTGCCCGCGAAGTCATGGTGCCGCGGACCGATGCCTTCATGATCGACATCGAGGATGATTTGGCAGGGAACATTGATGATATTCTCAGCCAGCCTTACTCCCGCATCCCCGTCTACCAGCAGGACAAGGACAACATCGTTGGCGTCATCCACATCCGGACCATCCTGCGCGAGGCCAGACGGGTGGGCTTTGACCAGCTGACTTATGAGCGGCTCTTGTCCGTGCCGCTTTTTGCCCCAGAAACGATTGAGCTGGATCAGCTTTTGGCCCAGATGCAGCAGAGCCAGCAGCAGATTGCCATCTTGACGGATGAATACGGCGGGATCACTGGTCTGGTTACCCTGGAAGACCTGATTGAGGAAATCGTCGGCGACATCGCGGACGAGGTCGACAAGACGGAAGTTCTGGCCACCAAGCTCAACGACTATGAATACGTGGTCTACGGCAAGATGCCGCTGGACGACTTCAACGACCAGTTCGGGACTGACCTGGAAATGGAAGACGTCGACACGATCGCCGGCTACGTGATTACCAAACTGGGCGTGATCCCAGGCAAGACTGAGCACTTGATGGTCCACCTGGACAACGGCATGGTCTTGACGACCAGAAGAATGCAGGGGTCCCGTCTGCTCACGGTCTTATTGACCCTGCCCAAAGGCGAGGAAGTCTTTCCGCCGCTGCAGGCTGAGCAGGAATACCAGCACGAGAATACAGAAGATAGAGAAAACGAGAAAGAAAAGAAGCATTAATCAACTACCCCCGACCGAGGTCGGAGGTTTGCGACTAACTAGCGTGGTCCAAACAAACTCCCCGAAGAGAGTTCTCCCATAGCCAAGCCCGAAGGCTTACGCTGTCGCTTCTCAAGCATCCTTGGCGGACCTCAGATGCTTCCGCAGATTGATTAACTACGGCAGAACAGCACGTGTACGCACTGCTCTAATTTGTTTGTTCCTTTGAT